>NZ_JBEZLA010000019.1:109649-110000 GCF_040651925.1 Streptomyces sp. NPDC048349
CAGCGAACCCGGAGCACCAGGCGGACCGGGAGGCTGCACGCCCCCACCCGGAGTCCCGGGCGGACCGGGAGGCGCCGGCTGCGCCGGCGGGATCGACGGCCGGCCCGCACCGGGCGCGGGCTCGGCCGGACGGGAGACCTGGGCCCTGCTGGTCGGCGCGTCGGCGATGGAGCCCGCCTCCGGAGCCAGGGCCGGCACGACGGCGGTCCGCGGCAGCCGGCTGCCGCCCGGCATCAGGGTGGTCTTGGCCTCCGGAGCCACCGCGGACGGCGGCGCCTCGTCCAGGTCCGACCCGGACAGCGGCGGTGCGAACACGGTCGCGGGCAGCGGTACGGACGCATCGTCCGCCCC
>NZ_JBEZLA010000020.1:0-82035 GCF_040651925.1 Streptomyces sp. NPDC048349
ACGTCGCCCTCGTCGGGGTCGACGACTCGGCGGTGGCCCGTCTGATGGACCCCCCGCTGACGAGCGTGCGCCAGCCGATCGAGGAGATGGGCCGCACGATGACCCGGCTGCTGCTCCGCAAGATCGCAGAGGAGTCCGAGGCCGCACCGGTGGCCGCCTCCGGGGCTGGGCCCCGGGCGGCCGAGGGGTCGCGCCGGGTCCTGCCTACCGAGCTGATCGTGCGTGACTCCTCCTGACGGATGAGCCGTGCGCAGCGGGAGGCTCCGCACGGCTCACGGCTCACGGCTCACGGCTCACGGCTCTCGGCTCACATGCGCGCCGGGTCACAGCGCCGGGCGGGCGTCGTGGGTGCCTTTCAGTCCAGGGCGCGAAGGCGGTCGCGCAGCCCGATGCCGAAGGGGGTGGGGGTGCCGTCGTACGAGGTGATCAGGGCCGGACCGGAGGTGCAGTCCCAGGTGTTCCAGGTCCAGCCGAGATACGAGAGGGAGCGGTCGTCGAACCAGTTCATGACGCGGTCGATGAAGGCGTGCCCGCAGGTGTTCTCGCCGATCTCGCCCGCCACCAGGGGGACGCGGGCGGCGATCGGGGCGAGGGTGCTGTCCCAACACGACTCGTTTGAGCACGAGTTGAAGTTGTAGACGTGCCAGGCGGCGGCGAGGTTGCCCGTCGGGTCGGTGGGGGAGTGGGCGGTCCATTGGCTCAGGTCGTTGGAGTACGCGATGCCGGGCACGAGGACGAGGTTGCGGGCCCCCGTCGCGCGGACCGCGTCCACCAGGTCCTGCATGCCGGCGACCTCGTAGCCGATGCCCGGACAGGTCCCGCCGTCCCGCCAGCAGGCCCATGCCTGGGCCGCGCTGCCCGTCGCCCGGTCGGGATAGGGCTCGTTGAACAGGTCGAAGACGACCCTCCGGTCCCCCTTGAAGGTGTTCGCCACCGAGGTCCAGAACGCCGGGGTGTACCGGGCGCCCGGCATCGGCTTCTGGCAGGAGGCGTGGACGTCGGCGCAGCCCGCCGAGTTGCCCGTGTACTGGCCGTGGGTCCAGTGCAGTTCGACGATCGGGGTCATGCCGTGGGCGAGCACCCGGTCGACCAGCCCTCTGACCGCCTCGACGTAGGGCGCGCCCCGGTATTCGGGCTTGATGTTCTCCAGGCCCAGCCAGCACTCCTCGTTGAGCGGGATGCGGACGGTATTGGCCTTCCAGTTCGCGATGGCCTTCACGGAGGCGTCGTCGACCGGACCGTCGAAGATGCCGTGGCCCTGCACGCACATGAACTCGCCGCCGGAGCGGTTGACGCCGAGGAGGCGACGGGTGGCGCCGTTCTGGTCGACCAGCCGGTTGCCGGAGACGCTCAGCTGGGGCGCCCCGGACGCCGGTCCGGTGGGTGTCGGGGTGGGGCTCGGGGGCGGGGTCTGGGTCGGTGTGGGTGTGGGTGTGGGGGTGGGGGTCGGCCCTGGTTCTCCGTTGCAGGGGATGCCGTTGAGCCTGAACGCGGCCGGCGGGCGGTTGGTACCCGACCAGGACGCGATGAAGCCGGTGGTGACGCTCGCGCCGGTGCCGAGCGTCGCGTTCCAGCTCTCGTTCACGGCCGTGGCGGACACGCCCGACTGGGACCATCTGGCGCCCCAGCCCTGGCTGATCCGCTGCCCGTCGGGGAAGTCGAAGCCGAGGCTCCAACCGCTCACATCGGCACCGTGGTTGGTGACCGTGGCGGAGCCTTGGAAGCCGCCGGCCCAGGAGCCGACGACCGAGTACTGCACGGTACAGACGGGTGAGGCCGCTGCTCCCGAGGCCGAACCGGCCACGGCGAGAGCGGTGCTCGCGATAGTGAGCGCTGCTCCTGCGAGCAGCGCGGACAAGCGTGGGGGACGTCGCATGAGCGACTCCTTGCGGCGAGGGCGCGCAGCTGATGACGCGCCGGCTGATGGAACCGCTCCCACTGGTGTGGCCAGACCGTAGCGCCAACTGCCACCCGGCAGAAGACCAGTTGCTCCAATTGCTCATCGGAATGGCCGGACTGGCCGCAGTGGCCGAAATCGCCTCGGCTCTCCCCGTGTCTTGACGCCGTCGTCCCCCGCCGACAAAGTGGGAGCGCTCCCACTGGTGAGGAGCTCGCCCCTCCGTCGTCACACCCTCGTCTCCCGCCCGACCCGAGGAGAACCACCGTGCCCCTACCGCGCCCGCGAACCCGCTCACACCGTCCGAGACGCTCACCGCCGCCGCAACACCCCCACCCGTAGGACGATGCGGACCGCGCCGACCGGTGCGTGATCGGCGGGGGATGCGCGACGGACGGCGGATGACCACCCCGGCGGACGGCCGTGAGGATGGTCGTCACCGGGAGCGCCCCGTCTCCCTCGTTGATCACGAAAGGGCGGATGCCTTGAAGATCCGACTGGTTTTAGGTGCGAGCGCGGCCGCGCTGGCCATGGGTGTGGGCACGGTGGGGGCAGCTCCCGCGCCCCACGGTACGAGGCCCGTGCCGAGCGCCGGCGCGAGCCCGTCGGCCTTCGGCCCCGGGAAACTCGATCCCGCGGGGCTGAAGTCCGCCCTGGACGGCGTCCACCGCGCCGGGATCCCGGGGGTGTACGCCGAAGTACGCGATGCCGGCCGGACATGGCGCGGCGCTTCCGGGGTCGCCGATCTCGGCACCGGCCGCCCCGTCCGGCCCGACATGCGCCAGCGCGTCGGCAGCATCACCAAGACCTTCACCGCCGCCGCCGTCATGCAGCAGGTGGAGCAGGGCCGGATCCGGCTGGACGCGCCGATCGGCGGCTATCTCCCGCACCTGGTACCGGGGGAGCGCGGCAACAAGATCACCGTTCGGATGCTCCTCAACCACACCAGCGGGATCCCCGACTACATCCCCTACGCGTTCCCGTCCCTCCAGACACCCTCGCCCGAGAGCCTGGACGACAACCGGTTCAGGCGGTTCCGCCCCGCCGAGCTGATCGAGCTGGGGCTCAACGCCCCTCCCGCCGCCGAACCAGGCGGCCTTCCGGGGGTCTACTCCAACACCAACTACCAGCTCCTCGGTCAACTCCTGGAGCAGGTGACCGGGACCCCGGCCGAGGAGTACATCACCCGCAACGTCATCGACCGTGCCGGGTTGCGGCACACCGAGTTCCCGGCCGGGCCGCGGATCAAGGGGCCGCACGCGCGGATGTACGAGGCCCTGTTCGGTCTGATCGACCCGCCGCGGGACTACAGCGTCTACGACACGTCCTGGGTGGGGCCGGGCGCCGCCCTGGTGTCGACCATGGAGGACCTCAACCGCTTCTACGGCGAGCTGCTCGACGGCGGGATAGTCAACCGGTCGTCGCTGGCGGAGATGCAGCGCACGATCCCCGTCATCGCCCTGGACGGTTCGACGATCGAGTACGGACTCGGTCTGCACAAGGTCGAGATGCAGGGCTGCGGCACCTTCTGGGGGAGCGACGGCACGGCGTGGGGAGCCGGAACGATGTCCCTGACCCGGGCCGACGGCAGGCGGCAGATGTCCGTGGCGGTCAACCTCCAGAGGTGGAACAAGCGGGACGCGGCCTCGGGGAAGCCGCAGCCCCACCCGATCGACGACGCGCTGTCGACGTGGTACCGGCAGGCGATGTGCGGCGAGGTGAGCACCCCGGCCGACTGACCGCAACGCCGTGGTCTAGAACGTCCACCGCGTATGGGTGTAGACCCCGCCGTTGCGGCCGAACCCGTACGCGGTGGCCGGGGCCACCGCGAACACCACCGCGTCTCCCTTCCGGAACGCGTCCCCGATCCCGTGGAAGGTGCCCTCCGGCGAGGTGATGTGCGGCCCGTACTTCGTCTCGTACGCGTTGATCACCTCCTCCAGCACCGCCGGGTCGGCGACCGGATCCGCGGTGCCCTCGACCACGAGGTCGAGACCTTCGACGAGCGAGTTTCCCCCGGTGGTCAGCGCGCAGTGTCCGTCATGGGCGAGGTTCTTCGCCTTCTGCTCGGTCCTGCCGGTGGAGAAGTACAGCACCCCGCCGTGCCAGGCGGCGACGACGGGAGTGACGTGCAGTCGGCCGTCGGGCCGCACCGTGGACACCCAGAAGATCTCGGCGGCCTCCAGCTGCCGCTGGGCCTCGGCCCACTCGGTGGCGGTGACGTCCGCGGCACCCGGTCGCGGGTTGAGCGCGGAGCTGTAGCGGGCATCGAGATCGGTCGCGGGCTGCTTTCCCTGTGTCGGCATGGCGGATCTCCTCTCCGCCCCATGGTGACCGGCTGCCCGCGCCGGACTCGTCGCCGCGCCGGGGTGCGTCCGTATGCCCCCCGATCGACAGCGCTCGGAAGGGGCCGGCGCCGAGCACGGGTCACGTCCAGTCGTCGGGGCCCGGGTCGCCGCCCTCCGCCCAGACCACGAGGCGGCGGAGGTAGTGGGTCCACGCCTCCGCCTGCGCGGCGCAGGCCTCGGGGGAGGGCAGGCCGCGGTGGGTCAGGCGCAGCAGGGTGCCCTCGCCGACCCCGTCGAGGGTGATCTCCACGGTGGAGGTGCCGGGGGTCACGGCCATGTCGGCCATGTCGCCCTCGGTCCAGCCCCAGGTGAAAGCCAGCCGTTTCGGCGCGTCGATCTCGGTGAACCGCCCCTCGGCGACGTTGTCGCCCCGGACGGTGGTCCGGTACGGGCCGCCGGGCTCGAAGGTGAACTCGCCGTCCTTGCCCATCCAGGCCAGCCACTTGTCGGGTTCGCTGAAGAAGGAGAACACCGTCCGGGGGCGGGCGGCGATGTGCCGCTCCAGGATGACTGCGTCTGTCGGCACTGCGCGGTCCCTTCGGGAAGCGGCCCGTTCTGGCGCAGCGTAATCAGCCCGCGGTTGCGCAGCACCTCGAGGCGCCGGGAGGCCGGGCCGGAGGCCGGCTGGTCACTGCACGTGCCGGTACCAGCGTCGGTGGACGACGGGTTCCACGCACAGCACGGCGACGGCCGCGAGGACGCCGACCAGCAGGCCCGGTCCGCCGCCGCCGTTGAGCAGCGCGCCGAGACAGGCGGTGGCGACGGCGAGCGGCCGCAGCAGGGTCAGCGGGCCGAGGCCGATGACCATCGCGAGGGTGCTGGCGCGGAACGGCAGGACGAAGTACGCGGCGAGCGAGAGCAGGACCGCGGTGGCGTACACGGTGAGCGGGGCCAGGAAACCGAGGCCTCCCGCCGCCAGGGCGTCGTACCTGCGGGCCGGGTCGGGTGCGGTCAGCAGCAGGAGAGCGGCGGTCAGCGCGGGTGCGAGCAGCAGGACGCCCCCGACGGCCAGCCCGCGCAGCGCCGCCCGGGCGGTGGCCCGGTGCTTGCGGATGCGGGCGTCGCGGCCGGCGTAGGCGCGGAAGCCGCTGAAGGTCGCGTCGAGCAGACCGAGCAGCGCGAGCAGGGGGGCGACCAGTACGGCGGCCCTCACCGGAGGGCCCCGGCGGGGTGCTCCGGGGCGACGAGGTGCTCCGGGCCGACGAGGCGGCGCGAGGCCCGCCCGAGGGCCCGGCGCAGCGGCGCCTCCAGGTGCGGGCGCACTCCTACGACCGGCCGCAACGTGGTGCAGAACGGGTTCGCCGCGCCCCGCGGCTCGTACAGCAGGGGCCGGATGCCCGGTACGTCGGCGGCGCGCAGCAGCGCCTCGTCGCTGTGGGCGCGCTGCGCGGAGACGACGCCGTCGTGGCGGCCGAGGGGGTGACGCATCCGGGCGCGGTGGAAGATCCAGGCGCCGATGGGCGCGAGGCGGGTCGCGGCGATGTCGAAGTGGCAGAAGGCCTGCGCGGGTGAGGCGGCCTGGGCCTGGAAGAACTCGGCGAGGGCCGGGCCGCGGAAGTGGTGCAGCACGCCGGTGGAGATGTAGACGGTGGCCGCCTCCGGGAGGTCGAAGGCGTTTCCGTGGACGAAGCGGCAGTCGAGGCCCTCCGCGCGGGCCAGCTGGTCTGCTTCGCCGACCAGCGCGGCGTCGAGGTCGACTCCGACCAGCTCGACGTCCGCGCCGAGCGCGTGGGTGGACGCGATCCAGCGGATCGCGTAGCCGAGCCCGCAACCGACGTCGACCAGGCGGTAGGGCCCGGCCTGCCCGGAGGCGGACCGGATCGCGGTGAAGAGCGGGCGGAGCAAGTGGACCAGGCGTTCGCCGATCCGGAGCTCCTCACTCAGGCGCTGGAGCTCGGTGTGCACGCTGATGAGCAGGCGGTCCACGGCGTGGGGGTCGAGTATGCCGTCGCGGTCCGCGGGGAGGTCGGCGACGATCCCGGCCGCGCGCTCGTCACCGCTCTCGCGGAGCTGCCGGATCACCTCGGCGCGCCAGACCGGGAGCCGGTGGCCGTTGACCGGATCGACCGCGGTGATCAGGTCGGATATCTCGAGTGGGTGCACGGGGCAGAACCCTACGGCCTCGCGCGCCGCACCCGACCACCTCCCCCGACGGGCCCTACGACCTTCCCCGCCGAGCCCACGCCCTCCCGGCGCGGGAGCAGCATCGGGGTGGCCGGCAGAGGAACAGCCGAGCCGTCCGAGCACGAACGCGGCCGGGACGCTCATCAACGCCGCGAACCGGGTCGGGTCCATCGCCACCATGGCCGGCCGCTTGCGGCGGAACTCCACCCACGGGCCGAGCGGCACCGCCACCACGGCCCGGCCCTCCCGCCCGCCCCGCCCCGGCACCGGGGGTCAGCCCTACCAGGAGCCCGGCCGGTAGCAGGATCGCCCGCGGCTGCCGTACCCGGACAAGCTGGGCCCTGCACATACCGCTGGTTTCCCGACGACCGCGTAGGAGTTGACCCGTGCGTGAACAGACTGGGCAGAGGCCTCGTCCTTCCCGGCGGCACCGGACCGGGCGGCGCAGAGCCGTTGCAGCCGTAGCCGCGGCGGTGGTCGGCATCATGGCCGTGGGCGCCCCGGCACCGCCCGTGGTGCACGCCGCTGCCCGACCGGACCCCGTCCGGCAGGGCCTGAGCGCGCTGGTGCGCACCGATGGCCTGCCCGCCGCGCTGGCGAGCGTCCAGGACCGCGACGGCCGAACCCGCACCTATACGGCGGGGGCGGGCGACCTGGCCACCGGCTCGAAGGTGCCCGAGGACGGACAGGTGCGGATCGGCAGCACCACCAAGACGTTCACCGCGGTGGTCGTGCTGCAATTGGCCGCCGAAGGGAAGATCGACCTCGACACCTCGGTCGACACCTACCTGCCGGGCGTCGTCCGCGGGGAGGACATCGACGGGAGCCGCATCACCGTCCGCCGGCTCCTCCAGCACACCAGCGGACTTCCCGAGTACGAACACCTCGTCGGCGACGACATCCTTCGCGGCCGGTACTTCGAACCCCGCGAGCTCCTGGACATCGCCTTGCGGCACAAGGCCGACTTCGCCCCGGGAACGACATGGGCGTACAGCAACACGAACTACGTCGTGGCCGGCTTGATCGTCCAGAAGGTCACCGGCCGCCCCCTGGGCGAGGAGATGGACCGGCGCGTCATCAAGCCCCTCGGGCTGCGCCACACATCCTTCCCCTCGGCCGGGGACATGACGATCCGAGAGCCCCATCCCCGGGGCTACCGCAGGGATTCGGCAGGAGCGCCGCTGCGCGACGTCACGGAAATCGACCCCTCCGCGGCCTGGGCGGCGGGCCAGCTGATCTCCACCAACTCCGACCTCAACCGGTTCTTCACCGCGCTCCTCGCCGGCCGCCTCCTCCCGGCGGAACAGCTCACCCAGATGCGCGCCACCGTCCCCATCGGGAACACCGGCGCGGGCTACGGCCTGGGGCTCATGAGCAGGCCGTTGTCGTGCGGTGGTGTCTACTGGGGCCACGGCGGAGACATCGAGGGCTACGAGAGCCGCGGCGGAGCCACCGACGACGGCCGCGCGGCCCACGCCGCGGTCACCGCCATCCCGACGGACGGGACAGCCACGAGGCACCTGGAGAGCGTGGTGGACACGGCCCTGTGCCGCTGAAAGGCGGAGGAGTCCGCGACGACCGCGGAAGCCCACGGGGCGGGCCGGCGGGCACGACGTGCGGCGCAGGGGCCGTCGGGGGAGGTGCCCGCCCGAGTGCGGCCGCGGTCAGTGCTCGGCGCGGGTGGCGTGCAGGTCGAGGGTCCAGTTCTGGCCGACCAGGTCGTGGCCGAAGCTGTGGTGGGGTGCCTGATCCGCGAGCGTGAAACCGAAGCCCTGGTAGATCTTGCGCGCGGAGACCAGTACGTCGTTGGTCCACAGCGTCACCTGCCGGTAGCTGGCTGCCCGGGCGAAGGCCAGGCACTCCTCGACCAGGCGGCTGCCGAGGCCGAGGCCCCTGGCCTTCGGGGTGACGAGCAGGATGCGCAGTTTCGCGACGCCCGGTTCGTCGCCGGCGACCAGGAAGACGCAGCCCGCGCGCTCACCGTCGACGTCGGCGATCCACGCTGCCTCACGCGCCGGGTCGTGCGCGGTGCCGTAGTCGGCGACGATCTTGGCCACCAGGGCCTCGAATGCCGCGTTCCAGCCGAACTGCTCGTCGTAGACCTCGCCGTGGGCCATCACCACCCAGCCCAGGTCGCCGGGACGGTCCGCGCGGCGCACGACGACGTCCGGCTGGTGTTCCTCCTGCGACACGGCTTGCTCTCCCGGCCCTCGGCTTGTTCGACTGCCCGCGTACTGAAACAACTGTTTCAGTACGCGCTAGGCTAGCCCCGTGCCTGAGCAACCGACAACCCCCTCCGCCCGGCAGACCGAGCTGCTGGAAGCCGCCTACCGGTACGCGCTCGCGCACGGCCTGGCGGACCTGTCCCTGCGTCCCCTGGCCACGGCCATCGGCTCCAGCCCCCGGGTCCTGATGTTCTTGTTCGGCACCAAGGACGGCCTGGTGAAGGCCCTCCTCGCCCGGGCCCGCACCGACGAGCTGGAGCTCCTGGACGAGCTCCGGCCGCCCGGCGGGCCCCTCGGTCTCGCCCCTGCGGTCGAGCGGGTCTGGACGTGGCTCGCCGCCGAGGAGCACCGCCCGCTCCTGCGGCTCTGGGCCGAGGCGTACGCGCGCTCCCTCGTCGAGCCGGACGGAGCCTGGGCCGGCTTCGCCCGGGCCACCGTGCACGACTGGCTCGACGTCCTGGCCGCCTGCCAGCCACCGACCGAGCGGGACAGCGACGAGGGCGCCACCCGCCGCACCCTGGCCCTCGCGGTGCTCCGTGGCGCCCTGCTCGACCTCCTCGCCACCAACGACGAACCCCGCACCACCACCGCCGTGCACCAGCAGCTCACCCTGCTGGGCGGATAGCCGTACCCCGTCGCACAGCGCCCCGCGTGACCGCGCCACCAGCGGCGGAACCGGTGTCGGAGCCATTGGAGTGAATCGCCGTTGCCTGCCGCCCCGTCGTGATGTTGCACCGGCCGACGCGCACATTCACCAGCGCGTCTTCGAGAAATCCTTGGGAGAGTCATGCGCATCCGTTCCGCTCTGACCGCATCCGTCCTGGCCGCCGGCATCCTGCTGGGTGGCGCCGGCGCCGCCCTGGCCGACGACGTCGAGATCGACTACTTCTCCGGCGGCCACGCCGGCTACGCGTCGAGCTGCACCACCGCCGCGGCCATTCCGGCGCAGACCGGTCCCGTCTACACCTCGGCGTGCAACGCGGCGGGCGAGAAGGAGTGGGCCGAGGTCGGTCACCTGGGCGCCTAGCACCCGGGCAGTACCGCAGGGGCGGTCGACGGCAACGCCGACCGCCCCTGCGGCGCCTCCATTGCCGCTCGGGGGTCCTTCGCGGCACCGTGCATACTGCTGGACATGACCTCATCCCCCGCCGCCCGCATACACATGATGATCACCTTCGCGCTGGTGATGTGCGGAGCAGTCGGTGGGGCCTGCTTCGGCCTTCTCCTGGGTGGCCGGATGACGGCCGTGATCGCCGGGGGCGCGGCCGGCCTCGGAGCGGGGATCGGCTCGCTCCTCTCGCGCCGCCACGTGGCGGCCTTCCTCCGGCCCGAGCGCGGAGCCGTCCGGGCCGACGGGTACGCGGAGGGGATCGCCGACGCGGTGCTGGTGACCATCGCGACCTACCAGGCCGCGGTCTTCCCCCTGACCCCCGACGGTGTGAGCGAGGGGGAACGGGACGCTCGCCGCACCGTCGCCTACCGGGTCTCGGCCTACGACGGCCTGCCCCTCGCGGTCCGCCTGTCCGCGGCCGCGGCGCTCGAGGCCCTCGACCAGGGCCTGGACGCCGAACACGCCCAGGCCGCCGTGAAGGCCCTGTCCCTCGCCGTCTACGACCACCGCGCCGGCCGCGGCCCCCGGCAGCCCGCCGTGCAGCAGTAGCCCTCCCGGGGAGCCGGAGCAGCGCGAAGGGGCCCGGACCTGGTCGGTCCGGGCCCCGGCCGTCCGCGCAGCGGGCGAGGTCGGGCGGCGACACGGGTGCGGTCATCGCGTGGTCAAGGCCATGGCCGTCCGTCCCGCGCAGCGGGAGACCCCGTCGATCGAGCGGAGGTCAGCAGCGGGTGGACACGCCGCCCGTCTCGTCCCCCTTCAGCAGGCCGCCCCAGATCCAGTTGCCGGAGTAGAGCCGGACCCACTTGTCGTGAGCGACGCCGTTCTGGTTCACCCACTGGCCGTGGCTCCAGCACGAGGCGTTGAGGCCGGTGTTGGCGCCCACCGAGTAGACGATGCCGCAGTTCGTGGACGCACAGCTGCGCACGTTCGCGGAGGTCCAGGTCGTGACGACCTGGTTGATACCCACATCGGAGGTCGAATTCCCGGTGCCCGGCCGGTCGGCGGGCGGTGTCGCCGCGGCAGCGGGCGCGGCCATTGCGGTGGTGGCCAGCATCCCTGCCGCGATCGTCGTTAACACTTTGACGCGCACGTGCATGGAGAAGTTCCCCCTTTACGGATGATCTGCCGGTATATCCGGCGCCAGAGACGCTAACTGACCGGCGGTCAGCGTGTTGAGTCATGTACTGGCCAACCTGAACGCGGCTGCCGTGGCCGACCGCAACCGGCCGCGGGGGGCTCCTTCGGAACGCCCGTGCGACCGCCGTTGAAGCTCCTATAGATCGTCAAGCTGGTCGGCTGTCGTGGCTGGGTCGTACTGTGCCTGGGTGCGCTACTTGGTGGAGCCCTTCATCATCGGGGCCTTGAGGCGGGGCCGTTCGGTCGAGCAGTTCCTCGGGCCGGTCGGCTCGCCCGAACGCCCCGGTGTGAGGTATGCCGAGGTCCGGGCGGCGAGGACGTCGTATGAGGTCTATGTCCATGCCGTCGAAGATGTCGGGCACGAGGATTTTCTGGACCTGGACGTGTTCCCGCCGCTCGATCAGGACGCCGAGGAAGAGGACTTCGGCCAGCTCCTGGGCACGGCTGAGGACCCGCAGGACGCGCTGGTTCTTGCCGAGGAGTGCACGGGCGCTGTTCGTGGGCGATGGGTCAACCAGGGTGTCGTGCAGGACGAGTACCGTGACTTTGTCCGGGCCGGCCGCCCGTCAGGCATCTCTCCGGACGGGCATCCCTGGCCTGACCTGCGCACCACCCCGTGACGAATCGATCGCCTCGTTCAGGTGGCCGGTGTTGGGACCGGGACGCCGGTGGCTTTGATATGCCTGTAGACCTCGCGGGCGACGAACCTCTACAGGCACGGCATGACGTCCTTGGTGGACATGCCTCGGCGGTGCGTCTGGCGACGTACTCCCTGGTCCGTGCGTCGCATTGCATGCGAACCAGGACGATGGTGTAGAGGGCGCTGTTGGTGTGCCGGTCTCCGCCGCGGTTGATGCGGTGGCGGTTGGTGTGGCCCGACGAGGCGGGGATCGGGGCGGCCGCGCACAGGTGGGCGAAGGATGCTTCGGACCGGAGCCGGTCGGGGTTGTCTCCGGCGGTGATCAGCAGCTGGCCGGCCGTCTCGATGCCGACTCCGGGCAGGGCGACGAGGCTCGGGGCCGCGCGGGTCACGAGGGGGGCGAGGTCGGCGTCGGCCTCCTTGATCTCCTGCTGAAGGGCCTGGTAGCGGCGGGCGAGGCGACGCAAGGCCGTCCTGGCCGCCAAGTCAGGGTCGGTCAGGTCCCCGGTGGGCCGGGTCCGGGCGAGGGGGCGATGAGCACGGCGGTGGGCAGTCCCCGCAGCTTCTCCCGCAGGGCGGAGGGCGCGGTGACCAACAAAAAGCGGATCTGGTTGATGGTCTGGGTGCAGGCCTTGACCGCGCTCTTGCCGACCACGCGCAGCGCGCGGATGGCTTCCACGATCCCGTTGCGGCTCTTGGGCGTTCCGCTCACGGCCGGAGAGGACGGCGGTGGCCGCCGCGTAGGCGTCGATCGGATCGGACTTGCCGTGGGCCCGTCTTGCCCTGCGGTCCGGGCGGTCGACCTCCACGACCGTGATGCCGCTGGCCGTCAGGAACCGGGCGCGTTCGGCGCCGTAGGCCCCGGTCCCCTCCATCCCGACCGCGATGACGTCCCCCTGGGCACGCAGCCAGGCCAGCAGCTGCCCGTAGCCGGCCGAGGTCGTCTCGAACGACTGCGTGTCCAGGTGGCGGCCGACCGAGTCGATCACTGCGGCTTGGTGGATGTCCGTGTGGGTGTCGACTCCGCCGATCACTGCTATCCCGGGCGCACTCACGCTTACTCTGCCGTCCTTCGTAAGAGGCGTGGTGGAACAGCGTGTGCTGCCCGGGCAGACGGACGAGACAGTGAAGAGGCCTGACGGCCAAGCTCCTATGAGGTCACGGACGCCCATGAGTACACGCAGTGGCATCGCCCGCGGGCCGACGATTCTACGCACAGGCAGCCGAAGCGCCAATCAGACCCAGAGTCAGACCCCCGAGCGATGCCGCCTACATCCTCACTGTCAGACCCGTGGGCAAGGATCATGCTCATGAAGAGCACTCCCGCCGAAGAGGCGCTGTCCGTCATGTCCGGCCGCGATGACTACGCGGGCGCGGCCACCCGCCTGCGCGAGCTCTCGCGTGCGTACTACGGCGAGGGCGACAGCCCGGTCGATGACGCCACCTACGACCGGCTCCGGCTCGCCGTGCTGGCCTGGGAGCAGGCGCACCCGGACGAGATGGCCCATGACTCCCCGACCGGTCTCGTCGCGGACGGCGCCGCACCGGCCGGGGACGTCGCGCACACCACGCCCCTGCTCAGCCTGGACAACGTCTTCGACCCGGCCGGCCTCATCGCGTGGGGGACCTCGCTCCAGCGCCGCCTGGGACACGCGCCCGCCGGCGGGTTCACCGTGGAACCGAAGATGGACGGTGCGGCCGTCGCGGCCCGCTACCGCGCCGGGCGGCTGGAGCAGATCATCACCCGCGGCAACGGAACCCACGGCGAGGACGTCAGCCACGTCATCGGCACCATCGAGGGTCTGCCCGAGCTCCTGCCCGTGCCGGCCACGTTCGAGGTCCGCGGCGAAGTGCTGTTCACGCAGGCGCAGTTCGAAACCGCGAACGAAGTCCGCACCGCCCACGGCGCACAGGTCTTCGCCAACCCGCGCAACGGCACGGCCGGCACCCTGCGCGCGAAGGACCGGCCCTACCGGCTCGCGATGACCTTCTGGGCGTACGGCGCCGTCGACCTCGACGGCGCCGCCTTCCTGCCCTCCGGAGCCACGCACGCCGAGGTCCTGGCCGCCGTCGCCGGGGCCGGCGTACAGACGACGGCCGACACGGCCGCCGGCCTGCACGTGGTCGCGACCCTCGCCGAGGCGCAGCAGAGGGTCGACGAGACGGCCGCCCTGCGCGCCGCCCTGCCGTTCGGCATCGACGGCGTCGTCATCAAGGCGAACGACGCGGCCGAGCAGGCCGCTGCCGGCTTCGGCAGCCGGTTCCCGTACTGGGCGATCGCCTTCAAACTCCCGGCCGTCGAGCGGCAGACGGTCTTGCACGACGTGGTGTGGGAGGTGGGCCGCACCGGAGTGCTCGCCCCGACGGCCGTCCTCGAACCGGTGGACATAGACGGCTCCACGGTCACCCGGGCCACCCTGCACAACCCGGCCGACATCCGGCGCCGCGACCTCCACATCGGAGACACCGTCACGGTCTACAAGGCGGGCGACATCATTCCCCGCGTGCAAGCCGCCGTCGTCGGCCTGCGCCCGGCCGACGCCCAGGAGGTGCCGCTGCCCACGGCCTGCCCCCGCTGCGGCGGGGACATCAACAAGGACCAGGAGCGGTGGCGCTGCGCGCAGGGGACCGCCTGCGCCTTGCCCGCACTGATCGAGTACGCCGCCGGCCGCGACATGCTCGACATCGACGGCCTCGGAAGGACGTACGTCAAGGCCTTGATCGAGGCCGGCGCGGTCACGGACGTCGCGGACCTGTTCACGCTCACGGAGGACCAGCTCACCGCCGCTTCCGGCAGCGCCAAGCGCGGAGCGAAACTGGCCGAGCAGATCACGGCCGCCAAGTCCCGGCCGCTCAGCCGCGTCTTCTGCGCCCTGGGCGTCCTCGGCACCGGGCGCAGCATGTCCCGCCGCATCGCCGCGCACTTCGGCTCCATGGACGCCATCCGGCAGGCCGACGCCGCGCTGATGCAGGAAGTCGAGGGCATTGGCGGGGAGAAGGCTCCTGTCATCGTCGAGCAGGTCGCCTCCCTGGCCCCGGTCATCGACAAGCTGGCCGCGGCCGGGGTCAACATGAAGGAACCCCAGGAGGTGCGGGCGGCCGGCGAGGGCCCGCTGGCGAACGCGACCGTCGTCGTCACCGGCAAGATGAGCGGCCCGCTGGTGAACCTGGCCCGCTCCGAGATGAACACCTTGATCGAGAAGGCCGGCGGCAGAGCGGGCAGCAGCGTCAACTCCAAGACCACGTACCTGGTCTGCGCGCCCGCTTCGAGCGGCAAGCCGAGCTCCAAGGCCGTCAAGGCCGCGGAACTGGGCGTCACGGTCCTGACCCCGGAGGCCTTCGCCGAACTCGTTGCTGATCACCTCGGCTGAAGGTGGTCACGGCCCTGCGGGCGTCCTCGCGGAGGGGCACGGGCAGGTCGCGCCGCCTGGTCGCCGGGTCGGCCGTTGGAGTCCTGCACGGCCGTGGCGGTGAGGACCTCGGCGCAGGCCTTCGGCCTGGTCTGGGAGCCGGGCCGGGTGTTACAGGCTCGCGAACAGGTCGTCGAGGGGGGCCGGTACCTCGTCGTGGCCGAGGGCCTCGACGAGGAGGCGGCCGTAGCGGATCTTGCGCCCCTTCTTCGTGCCGAGGAAGCGCCGCAACTGCCGCTGCCGGGGGCGCCCGTGCTGTGCGGGCTGGTGCAGGAAGGTCTGCCAGGCGCGGAGGTCGCCCTCGGCCCGGATGATCTCCTCGACCCGGGCCGTGCCCAGTGCGCGGATGAGCTCGTCCTCCAGGTCCGCCACACACACGAAGACGTCCCCGCGCGGCGCCCCCGCCCGCTCCAGTCCGCGGTCGAAGAAGGGCTGCTCGCGCTCGTCGCACAGGCCGGCCAGGCGCAGGCCGAGGCCGGGCGGGCCGAGGAGGCCGGCGTAGCGGCCGATGCTCATCGCGCCGCCCATCGACACCACGCACACCGCCTCTGCCGCCAGGTCCCGGCCCCTACGGGTGGCCAGCGCTTCAACGGCCGCGAGGTCACTGGGTCCTTCCAGCAGGACGGCCGTGTGCACGCCCAGCGGCACGGCCAGATCACCCGCCGGGCCGCCGGGGCCGTCCGCCGCTCGGCGACCGACCTCGTTCCGGAACGCTTGCATGTCCGCCATGGAGCGAGTCTGCATCTCCACCGGCGGTACGCGCACGGAAATATCCGGCTTGACCACCCCGGAGGGTCCGGGCGGGTCCCGGCGTTCACCCGTCACGGCCGCAGTGCCGGTAGCGTGGTCGGGTGATCTCCGGTGACGCCTTCGTGCAGCGACTGCGGGCCCTGGCCGCGCGGGTACCGTTCGACCTCGACGTACAACCCGGGGCGACGGCGGCCGACTTCGACCGCTGGCCCGTTCCGGTGCCGAGCACGGCGCGGGAACTCCTGGGCCGCTTGGGAGGCTTCACGGTGCCGCCGGTGGAGTTCGTACTGACCGGCCACCCCCGGCAGGCCGGCGACCACGGTGTCCCGCATCCCCACTGGCTGGTCACCGACGACGGCGGTGGCGGCGTCACCTGGGTCGACATCGAGGCCGACGGCCGGTGGGGCCAGGTCCTGATGCAGTACCGCGAGGGCGGACTCTTCGTGGAGGCCGACTCGCTGCCGCACTGGGTCGACCGCCTGATCGGGACGGCGGAGGACCTGGTCGACGGGACGGGCTTCGAGGAGGGCCTCCAGCCGTACGCCGACGATTTCTGGGACCTGCTGCAGCTGGACGGCCCGGAGCTGCCGCTGCACCCCGCGGCCGAACTCCGGACGGCCCCCGGCTGCGACCCGGTGGTGGCGGGGCTCGCCGCGCGGGTGCCGGACGGCGCGTTGATCGCCGATCTCCGCGGAGCCGTGCCGGGCAGCCGGGCCCGCTTCGATCGGGCGCTCAGGCGCTACCGCCTGGACCGGGCCGTCGGCGGGCCGGTGTTCGCCGCCGTTCCCCGGGACGCGGCCCCCGACCCGACGGGTCCATGAGCGCTCGATGCTGCCGGCCGGGCCCGGCCCAGGCGATCTCCCAGGAGCGGGCTACACGAAACCGGGCTGCCCGGTCTCGTTGAAACGGTGGACCGATCGGCGCAGGAGGTCGAGGAACCCGGCGAAGTCGTTCGTGATGCGCTCGAACCCGACCTCCTCGGAAGCACCCCGCGAGCGCCACACGGCAGCGTCCGCGCCGACCGCGTACTGGATCCCGCCCCCGTCGGAGCCGATGAGTACGGCGGGGACGGTTCCGCCCGCCTCGGGCAGATCGATGCGGTCGCCGAGCGCCTGGGATCCGGAGTGCAGGAAGTAGGCGTTGCCGACGTCGCTCATGTGTACGGCGCCAATCTCGCTGTAGTACAGGGCGAGATCGGCGAAGGCCGTGGACTCGGCGGCAAGCCGGCCTGCAGCGGCCCGGTCGCCCGCCTCTGGGGGACGAATCCTGTTCTCCCCCGGGCCATATCCGTACGTCTCCTCGAAGCCGCAGGTCACGGCGTGGAGGGCCGCGGAGACCTCCTCGCGCCACGCGGCGAGGGAGGCAGCCGTGAGAGGGGCGGGGTCGTACGTATCGTGCATGGCCCCATCCTCACCTTTCAGTCGGGCCGGTTGCGTACGGACCGAGGCGTCGGCCGACGGAGCCGTGGGCGGCGGCGGGGCCGGTCAGCGGCCGTTCGGGCGTATCCGGCGGCGGTCATTCCCGTTGCGCCGGCCGCGAGTACCGGGCCGATCCACCACAGCCCGTCGGTCATGCGCGCGAGCGCGAAGGCCACTACGAGGAACGCGCAGGTGGCCAGCGCGGTCACGGCCAGGTGCGGCAGTGCCTCGTCCTGCTCGCGCGCCAGATCGGCGTCGACCCGTTGCGTCGCCCTCTGCACGGCGTGCAGGCGCAGCGCGTCCATCGCGAGCCCGTCCCGGGGCGCGGGCGGCTCCTCCTCGCGGCGCTCCTCACCGCTCGGCCGGCTGCTGCTCGGCTCTTCGCTGCTGAGCTCGTCGTGGCGCGGGTCCTCGTCGGGGCCGTCGCCCGTCCCGCCGTCCGTGGTCGAGGGCATGGTCGCCTCCTCTCGCTCGGTCCTCGGTCAGGGGACGATGGGTATCCGGCCGGCCGCCAGCAGTGTGGCCAGTGCCTGGATCAGTTTCCGGTGGTCGTCGGCGAACTGGCCCAGCTCGGGGGCGTCCACGGACAGCATGCCGAAGTGGCGGGAGCCGTCGGTGACCGGAGCGGCGATCACGGCCCGGTAGCTGTTGCCTGAGGTCGGCCGCAGGTGGCTGATCCGGCTCGGCGTCCCGTCGACGGCCCACACCTGGTCGACGTCCAGGATCTCGGTCTTGATGTGGGTGCCGCCGGTGCTGTTGCCGGGGATCACGGACCGGGGCGGGGAGGCGTGGGGCGGGCGGAACCCTTTGAGTCGGAAGTCCCCCGAGGGCGTCAGTTCGTAGTAGGCGCTCCTGGCCCGCGCCTCGGAGAGCGGGGTGATCGGCGGCACGGTCAGGTCCACGGCCGCCTCCAGCACCGTGTCCACCAGTCTGTCGAACTCCCCGGTCAGCGTCGGATCGGGAGGCGTTCCCGGCACGACCGGCGAGGGGCCCAGTGCCTGGTGCCGCGATGCCTGGGCCTTGATGCCCGCGGCGACCGCCGGAAGCACGGCCGTGTAGAGCACGGTCAGCTCGGTCTCGGCTTTGATCGCCCGTTCGCGGGCTCGTGCCCGGGCCCGCTCGGCCAGGTGGTTCTCCACGAAGGTGCCGAGCACGGCGACCATGGCCAGTGACATGCCGACCAGGTAGATCGAGCTCTTGTCGTCGTGGCGGGCGAACCCCTCGCCGTAGGTGCCGACCGCCACGAGCCCGGCACCGGAAAGGGCGGATATCGAAAAGAAGAAGATGACCTTGCGCCAGTACTTCCACCCCACGCGCCGTTCCTCCCCAGTTCCCCCGACACGCCCGAGTCGGCTGTGTCCCGGCGGTGATCGGGGACGAGCCGTTCCTGCATCGTTCCACCGGGGGTCCGGGGCAAACCCGGACGGTGCGGTCCTGTGAGCCCTGCCGGCCCGGCGGGCGCGCGGGGGATCGGGGAGTACCCGGGGCCGGCGCCGCCGATGGCGCCGGGCCCCCTGCGGGTCAGGCGTCCACGGGGTGCCACGCGGGGCCGTCCCCGCCCGGCCGGACGTGTCCGAACACCACGTCGGCGAAGTGGACGCCGAAGCCGAGCGTGCCCGGCTCCGCCAGCTCGGCGACGAGGCGGCGGCGGTGGTCGGCGGTCCGGGCGGGATCGTGGTCGAAGGCCGCGGACCACTCGGGGTGGTCGATCTGGATCGGCGAGTGCAGGGCGTCGCCGAAGGCGATCAGCCGCTGCCCGCCCCCGGTGATGACGTACTCGGCGTGTCCGACGGTGTGGCCGGGCGTGATCCGCACGCGGACGCCCGGGAAGACTTCCTGCCCGTCCGTGACCGTACGGACGCGGGAGGCCAGGGCCGCGACCTGCTCGCTCATGCCCTCGGCCTCCAGGAGGTCGCGCCGGTCCCACTCGAGCTCGGAGATCAGGTATTCGGCGTGACCGAGCAGCGGCCGGTCACTGCCGGGAGCGGGGTGGCAGGCCCAGCCGAGGTGGTCGGCATGGAGGTGGGTGAAGGCCACGGCTTCGATGTCCTCGGGGCGGCGGCCGAGTTCGGCCAGGCCGTGCGGGAGCGCACCTCCGCGGATCACGGCGAGGGGGCCGTCCGGATCCTCGAACGTCTGCGGGCCCACGCCCGCGTCGATCAGCAGGGCGCGGTCGCCGCGCTCCACGAGCAGAGCGCCGACGCTCCCCACGACGTGGCCCGTGGCGTCCAGGTACTCCGGGTGCGCGGCCCAGACCTCGTCGGTGGTGTCCGGGAGCAGTCGCAGGGGCCGCAGCCGTACGTCGCCGTCCGGCACGTACGACACCTTCGTGTCGCCCAGCCGTATCGAACGGATTCCCGCCGGCCGGTGCAGCCGTGCGTCCCGGTCCACCGTCAAGTCAGCCATGGGTTCTCTCCTGTGAGTCGTCATCAGTCGTCGCGGCGTCTGCCGCGGCGACGGCGCTCACCATAAGCATCAAGCTTGAATCATTCAAGTTGTAATTATGTTGTCTTGATGGACTTGCTAGGGTGGCGGGCATGACGACGTCACCCGATGCGCAGGCCATCGCCGAGCGGCAGCTGTGCGGTCTGGTGAACGGACTGGCCCAGCGGATCGCCGAGCACGTACGGGACCGCGCCGCCACCCTGGGCCTCACCGCGTCCCAGGCGACCGCACTGCGGGAGATGAGCGGGCCGATGACCATGCGGGATCTCGCCGAGCGCATGAGCTGCGAGCCCTCCAACACCACCTTCGTCGTCGACAAGCTCGAGAAGCAGGGCCTGGTCGAGCGCCACCCGCACCCCACCGACCGTCGCGCCAAGCACCTCGTCCTCACCGCCGAGGGCGCGGCACTGCGCGGACGTCTCCTGGAACTCCTGGCCGTGGACTCTCCCCTGTCCGGCCTCACCCCGCAGGAGCAGCGCGTCCTCCACGGCCTGCTGGAACGGGCCGTCATCTCTCCGTGAGCCTGCCCCTGCGGGCCCGGCCCGCGGGCCGGGGCCCGGGGGCTCGGCGCGCCCGGCTTGATAGGCAAGTGGAGATTTGCCTATGCTGGCGTCGTGGCCGACGACCTCTTCAAAGCCTTGGCCGACCCCACCCGCCGCATCATCCTCGACGAGCTCACGGAGCGGTCCGGACAGACACTGTTCGAGATCTGTTCACGGCTGAGCGTGAAGCACCAGCTCGGTATATCGCGCCAGGGGGTCTCCCAGCACCTCGCCGTGCTGGAGGCCGCAGGACTCGTCGAGACCAGGCGCGAGGGCCGCTACAAGTTCCACGACCTGAACACCGCCCCGCTGCGGCAGATCGCCGAGCGGTGGCCCGTGGGCAACGCATCCACACCGGAGGAGAGCACTCCATGAAGATCCATCTGACCAGCGTCTTCGTCGACGACCAGGCCGAGGCCCTGCGCTTCTACACCGAGATCCTCGGCTTCGTGAAGAAGCACGACGTCCCGGTGGGCGAGGAGGACCGGTGGCTGACCGTGGTCTCGCCGGAGGAGCCCGCCGGTACCGAACTCCTCCTGGAACCGGCCGCCCACCCGGCCGTCAAGACCTACCGCGACACCCTCGCCCAGGACGGCATCCCGCTGGCCCAGTTCGCCGTGGACGACGTGCTGTCGGAGTACGAGCGCCTGCGCGCCCTCGGCGTCCGCTTCACCCAGGAACCCCTGGAGATGGGCCCCGTCACGACCGCAGTATTCGACGACACCTGCGGCAACCTGATCCAGATCGCGACCAAGCCGCAGTAGGCCCGCGGCCGCGTGCGGGGCGCGCCCCCACGGCGGCGCCGGGTCCCGCGGCCGGATGCGAACGGCCGCCCCGGGGCGCCTCCCGGACCTATCCTGTCGGTCGGGGCGGGCCGCTGTGGGAGGGGATCGGATGACCGAGACGGTAGCGATCGATCTGGGGGACGGTTCGATGGTCACGGCGGAGGTGATCGGGGAGCTGCAGTTCCAATCGCCGCCCGAGCAGGGGGCATCGGGCTACGGGGACGTCGGGTTCGGGGTGAACCGGTCGGCCGCTCAACTCGGTTCGGCCGTCGCCCTGACGCTGGATCAGGTGCGCGGTACCGTGCAGGGCATCGGGCGGTGGGCCGCGGAGACCATCATCCAGGGAGACGCCGGAGCACCGGACGCCTTCGAGGTCGAATTCGGACTCAAGCTGGCGGTGAAGTCGGGTCAGCTCCTGGGAATCATCGCGGAGGCGGGCAGTGAGGCGGGACTGACGATCAGGTTGTCCTGGAACGCCGCCCTACGCCGGGAGCGCGGCGGAACCCCGCCCGGCCCGGCCCCCTCGGACGCCCCGACGGGCGGCGGGTGAGGGGAACGCGGCACGGACCGGCGGGGGCGGCGGGGAAGACCGGGCAGCGCGACGCGTCAGCGGCGCAGACGGGCGTTGAGCCGGGCGGCCCGGCGCGTCAGGTGGTCGCGCTCGGCGAGGTTGGGCGCCTTGCGGGCCGCCTCCGCGTACAGCCGCGCCGCCGTCGCCAGGTCGCCGTCGCGCTCGTGGAGGTACGCCGCCACCGCGGCGTGGCGCGGCAGCGAGGCGTCCAGCTCCGCGAGCGCAGCCAGGCCGGCGCGTGCTCCGTCGGCCTCGCCGACGGCCACCGCGCGGTTGAGCCGGACGACCGGGCTGTCGGTCAGGCGCGTGAGCTCGTCGTACCACTCGACGATCTGCGTCCAGTCGGTCTCCTCGGCGGTGGGCGCGTCGGCGTGGAGGGCCGCGATGGCGGCCTGGGCCTGGAACTCGCCCAGCCGGTCACGGGCCAGGGCCGCCTGCAGGATCCCGATGCCCTCGGCGATCGACGCCCTGTCCCACCGGCCGCGGTCCTGCTCGGCGAGCGGCACCAGGCTGCCGTCGGGCGCCGTGCGGGCCGCCCGCCGGGCGTGGTGGAGCAGCATCAGGGCGAGCAGCCCCGCCACCTCGGGGTGGTCGATCGCGGCCGCGAGCTGCCGGGTGAGCCGGATCGCCTCGGCACACAGGTCGACGTCCCCGGAGTAGCCCTCGTTGAAGACCAGGTAGAGGACGCGCAGCACGGTGGCGACATCGCCGGGCTGGTCGAACCGCACGCCGGAAACGGTGCGCTTGGCCCGGCTGATGCGTTGCGCCATGGTCGCCTCGGGCACGAGGTAGGCCTGGGCGATCTGGCGTGTGGTCAGCCCGCCGACGGCGCGCAGCGTGAGCGCGACCGCGGACGACGGCGACAGCGACGGGTGGGCGCACAGGAAGTAGAGCTGGAGCGTGTCGTCCACCCCGGACGCGGGACCGGGCGCCGGCTGCTCGTCGACCAGGTCCTCCCGCCGGCGGCGGGCGGAGTCCGCCCGGGTCGCGTCGAGGAACCGCCGCCAGGCCACCGTGACCAGCCAGCCCTTCGGGTCCCTGGGCGGATCGGCCGGCCACACGCGCACGGCCTCGACCAGCGCGTCCTGCACGGCGTCCTCGGCCGCCGCGAAGTCGGCTCCGCGGCGGACGAGGATGGCGAGCACGCTCGGCGTCAGGCTCCGCAGCAGGACCCCGTCCACCTCGGCGGTCACGGCGTGATGGTGGGCGGCGCGCCCAGGAAGGGGCGCAACTCGAGCCACTCGTGGATCGGCTTCCCGCCGGCCCCGGGGGCAGCCGACAGCTCCCCGGCCAGCTCGACGGCGCGCTCGTAGCTGTCGACGTCGATCACCATCCAGCCCGCGATGAGGTCCTTGGTCTCGGCGAACGGGCCGTCGGTGACCGGCGGGCGTCCCTCGCCGTCGTACCGGACGAAGGTCCCTTCGGGGGCCAGCGCCTGCCCGTCGACGAACTCGCCGGTCTGCTCGAGCCGGGCCGCGAAGTCCTGCATGTACTGCACGTGGGCCGCGATCTCCTGCGGCGTCCACTGGTCCATGGGTACGTCGTTGACCGCAGCCGGGGCGCCACGGTAGTGCTTGAGCAGCAAGTACTTGGCCATCGTGCTTCTCCTTGGTGCCGATGCGACCCATTGTGGTCGCGTTCACCCCGGGGACGGAGCCGACCACGGATTCTCGACATCGCCGCCCACATTTTTTTGCGGGTGACTGGCGCGCGGCGTCAGCGGCCGGGCGAAGCACTGCGAGCCGCTTTCAGAACATGGTGTTGGCGTTCTCGGAGGTAGCGGGGATGACCTGGAGGACGTCCCAGTGCTCGACGATCTTGCCCTCGCCGTCGAAGCGGAAGATGTCGATGCCGGCGTACTCCTCCTCGGGCCAGACCTGTCGGCAGTGGAGCACGACGTGGTCGCCTTCGGCGATGGCCCGCTTGAATTCGACGCGCTTGCCGGGATACTCGGCGGCCATGCGCTCGAAGTAGTCGACGAACGCCTGCTTGCCGTCACCGACGTGCGGATTGTGCTGGATGTAGGTGTCACCCGCGTACCGGTCGATGGCTTCGGCGGGCCGGCACTGGTTGAACATCAGCTCGTAGAACGCCATGGCCGTGGCCTTGTTCTTCTCCGGGTCGCTCATGGTGCCACCGTAGGGTCGGGCGCCGGGTACGGCACGGTGGACGCGACGGGCAGGTGGCGGGACGATGCCGGTCCCCGCCCGCGAGGAGCTGCTGTTCGGGCTGTGGGGGAGCAGCCTGCTGCGGAGCCTGCGGAGGGCGGTCGAGCCGCTCGCGGCACCTGGTGCCGACGGTGCCGGCCACCCGCGCGCGCAGCGGGCGGCCTGCGCGTCGGCACTGGCGCCGGTGCGGCGCCCGGCAGGCCCGGGCGTACACCGCCGTATCAGTCGAGGAGGCGGGTCCTGACCAGGTATTCGGCCTGGTCCGCCAACTCCGCGCGCCGCGCCTGTTCGGCGGCGATCGCGATTTCCTTGCGCAGGGCCAGTTCCGTGCGCAACACCGTCGTGCGGGGGACCGGCACCCGTTGACCGGGCTTCTCGGTGAACGGCTGCAGCTCTCCGGCCAGAGCATGAGCGTCGTCCGACGTGCCGCGCCGCAGGGAGAGGAACACCCGGGCGAGCCAGTCCGCGGGAATCTGCACCATCAAATCAGTCATGTCGGTGCAACGACGGAGTGGCTCGACCGTGACGCGGAACCGCTCGCACGGCGTAGGCGCAGCGGACACGCCCGGCGACAGCCCCGGCACCGGGAGCGGACCGGCACCCTCGGCTTCGCCGGAACGACCGTCCGCTCAGTGCGCCGGGCGGCTGACCGAACGCCAGATGTGGTCGGGCAGCACGCGGGCGGCCTCCTCCAGGTCGACGTCGCCGATGGTCAGCCAGCGCCGCACGACGGCGACGACCGGGCCCAGGACAAGGGACTCGATCATGGGCGCCGGGAGCTCCGCGAGTTCGCCGGATTCCTGGTGCGTGTGGATCCAGACGGTGATCGGGGCCAGCCGGGCTTCCTGGGAGTCGCGGAGCTGTTTGCCGTGCGCCATGCCCTCACGGTCCGCGGCGACGGAGTGTATGAGGCGGGCCTCGTCGGTATGGGTGCGCGTGAAGTCGAGGTAGGCCAGGACAACGGCCTTGATGCCGGAGCGGGCGTCGGCCGCCTGGAACAGCGCCGTGCCCAGGGCGTTCAGGAGCTGGCCCACCGAGCGCAGGGCGACCGCCGCGAACACCCCGTCGAGACTGCCGAAGTGGTGGTAGATGCTTCCGGAGCTGACCCCGCTGGCTTTGGTGAGGGCGCCGAGGGTGAGACCGGCCTCGCCCGACGAGGCGTAGACGCCGAGTGCCGCGTCCAGCACCTGTTCGACCGTGGCTTCGCCGCGTAGTTGTTTCGGGCTCATCGAACAGGCGTGTCCTCGTCTCGGGGCGGGCGATCCGCTTACTCCTCGTCAGGGACAGGGTAGAACATCATTTCTGGATTTTTCTCCAGAAAGAGGCGGCGGAGTCCGAAGGCGACGAGGAGGGTTGGGGAGGCGCACGTACCGCAAGGAGCGGCTGGAGGCATGCATGCCCGCGTTCTACGTCCGCACCCACGCCGCAGCCCTCACGGCACGGCGGTCCCCGCTCTCCGCGGACCGGACGCGGGGACCGCCGCGGGCCGGAGTGCCCGGGTTCGTCGTCTGCTTCAGCTGGTGTGCGCTCAGCGCAGTACGGCCGCCAGCAGGTCGCTGCCCAGCGCCGTCAGGCCGGGCAGATCGAGGGTGTAGCGGACGTAGCGACCGTGCCGGCGGCCCGTGAGCAGGCCCGCGCGGCGCAGGACGGCGAGGTGGCGGGAGACCTCCGGCGGCGAGAGTTCCCAGACGTGGGCCAGTTCCCCGGTGGTGTGGGGGCCGCGGGCCAGGGTGCGCAGCAGCCGCAGCCGTACCGGATGGGCGAGTGCCTCCAGCCGCAGCGTGACCGTCTCCAGCGAGACCGGCTCGCCGGGCCCGGCCACGGGATACTGCACCACCGGCTGCCACCCGGCGGCGTGGACCGCCACCAGGTGCGGGCGGCCGAAGACACTGGGGATGAAGGTGACCCCGGTGCCCCGGGCGGACGTCGCCTTGTCCTGCAGCTTGTCCACGATGATGCAGTCGCCGTCAGGCGCAAGGGTGACGGCGCCGGATACCGACGCGAGCGCTGCCCCCATGCCCTGGCGCTTGAGCAGGTCGTTCTTCAGGCGCAGGTCGGCGGCGAGCCGTACGGCCACGCCCGTCCAGGCGGCGTCGAAGAAGGCCTCTGCGCACTGTTCGAGGGTGTGGCGCAGCCGTGCCCGCACGGCGGCCGGGTCCGCGAGCAGCCGTTCCGCGAACGCCTCCTGCCGCGCGCCGCGGGCCTGGGCCAGGTCCAGGGCCCGCTCGCGCGCGCTCGCGTCGGTGAGCGGCGACGGCGCGGCGGAGGGGAAGCGGTGGTTGCTGCCGCAGGTGGTGACGAGCGCGGCGGTCACGTACGCCGCGTCGTCGATCCGGTCCACGTCGTCCAACTCCTCGGCGAGGGTCGGCCGGGGCCGGGCGGGGATCAGGAAGTCTGCCTGGGAGGAACGCCAGAGGAACTCCGCTTCCCGCAACCGCTCGGCCAGTTCCGGCCGCAGCCCGGCCCAGACGTCTCCGGCCCAGCCGGCGAGCTGCGGATGGTGCCCGGGTTCGGCCAGCACGTGCAGCATCGCGGTCAGTTCGGCCAGCGGGGACGCGGCGAAGCGCACCCGCTCGGACGGCAGGCCGCTGATGTCGATCCTCAACGTCACCCCCTCATCATCACCGACCCGACGGCCGGCCACGGTGTCGATTGACGGTGTCCGTCAACCCGCGCGGCCAGCCCGGCGGCCGCACGCACCGTCGTCGCATGGCAACCACCACCACGATCCGCCCCCGTGTCCTCGTCCGGGCCTCCGGAGGCCCCCGCTACGCCGTCGCCCTGGCCGTGGACGCGCTCGGCACCGGCCTGTTGCGGCCCTTCCTGCTGCTCTACGGCGTGACCGTGCTCAGGCTGTCGGCGCCGGCCACCGGCATCGCCATGACGGCCGGCGTCGTCGTGGGCCTCGTGTGCATGCCCGCGGTGGGCCGATGGCTGGACCGGGGCGCACGCAGCACGGTCGTGGCGGCGTCGATGCTGGTCCGGGTGGTGGGCGTGGCGCTGCTGCTGGCCACCCAGGCGGGGAACGCCGGGCAGTTCGCGGCGGCGGCGCTGTTCCTCGGCATCGGCAACCAGGCGTTCCCGGCCGCCCACGCGGCTCTCGTGTCCACTGTCGCCCACGGCCGGGAACGCGACGCCGCGCTCGCGGCAGGCCGGGCCCTGCGCAATGCCGGGCTGGGCGTGGGCGCGCTGCTCGCCACCGCATGCCTTGCGGGCGGCGCCGCCGCACTGCAGGTGCTGGCGGCGGTGACCGGGCTCGCCTCTCTCATTGCGGCGGCCTTGTCGTGGTCGGTCCGCCTCCACGTCCGCCCGGCCGCCACCGCGGCCGACACCCCGACGCAGGCCGGCGACGACGGTCCCGCGCCACGGATGCGCGCGCTGCTGGCCGCCAACATGGTCTACGTCTTCTGCCTCAACGTCCCCGAGATCGCGCTCCCCCTGGTCCTGGTGACCCAGTTGCACGCGTCGCCGGTGTGGTCGGCGGCCATCTTCGTGGCCAACACGGTGCTGGTGGTCACCCTGCAGGTTCCGGTCACCGTGCTGATGTCCCGCTTCCCCCGACGGACCGTGCTGGCTCTTTCCGGCGTGGTACTCACCGCGTCCTACCTCGGGTTCCTCGCGGCCACCTCCCTGGGAGACGGCTGGGGCGCCCCGGCGGTCGCCGCGGTCTCCGTCGTGTGCACCCTCGGCGAGATCATCTACGCCGGCAGCGCCACCGCGCTCGTCAGCCACCTCGCCCCGGCCCGTGCCCTGGGACGCACGCTGGCCCGCTTCGAGCTCTCCACCGGCTTCGGCCTCGCCGTCTCCCCGGCGGTCATCACCGCTCTCGCACCCCGCGGCCCCGCCGCTCTCTGGGGCACCCTCGCCGCCGCGACGCTCCTCTCCGCCTCCGCCGTCGCCACCGAGAGGGACCGCGAAACGCGGCCCAGGTTCGGGCTCGGGTTCGGGCTCGGGTTCGGGTTCGGGTCCGGGTCCGGGTCCGGGTTCAGGTTCCGGGGGAGAAGCGGGGCAGCGCGTCGGTGACGCGGTTCCACACGGAGCGGGTGGCGCCGAAGCCGCTCTCGTGCACCCAGACATGGGTGCACGCGGGGCACTGGAGGTGCAGCAGGCTGCCGGTGTTGGTGAGCAGGTAGCGCCAGTGGGCGGAGCAGCTCCGCCGCTGCGCGCAGGGCTCACAGCCCTGGGCGTCGTCGCACTTCGGGCACGCCACCCAGGCGCGGCGCCCGGGGTCGGCCTGCGGGTCAAGCGGCAGCACGGCCGTCCCCCCTCGCGGGCAGCACCCCGGCTGCGACCAAATCGTCGTAGAGGCGCTGCTGCTGCGCGTCGAGCCCGGAGTAGAGCAGGTCGTACGCGGCCTCCTCGCCGAGCAGCACCTCGACCGGATCCCAGTCCGGGCCGAGGGCCTCCATCACCTGGGCGCGCCGCAGCACCTCCTGTGAGGTGAGGTCCACCTCGAAGTCGACCAGCGCGGACGCGGCGGAGGCGTCGGGCTCGTCCGGGGAAGGGGTGGGGTCGTGGAGGGCCATGAAGCGAACGTAGGTACCCCTTCTTTGCCTGGTCAAGGGAGGGTGGGCGGAGTCACAGGCCAGGAGGGCCGGCCCGCCGGCGGAGGCGTCGGGCCGACCCTCGACCACCCGAAGATCCGAACGGGCCCCCTGGTCGGGTGCGCGCCGAACTGCGCCGACCCCGGGAGCGGGATATCAAGGACCGTGAAGGTGAGCGCGAGGCCCGGCGGTCGCCACCCCACGGCTAAGGAGCACGTCTCGTGGAGTTCGAGGTCAATGGCGCCCGGCGCGCGGTGGACGTGGACGATGACCCGGCCGCCGTGGAGGTGGTGCGCGACCGCCTGGGTCTGACCGGCACCAAGCTGGTCTGCGCGGGCGGCGTGTGCGGGGCCTGCACCATCCAGGTCGACGGTGAGCCCCGGGTGTCCTGCCTGACCCCGGCCGTCGCGCTGGCCGGCCGCCGGGTGACGACCGTGGAGGGCCTGTCCGGCCACCCGGTGGCGCGTGCCTTCGCCGGCGAGGACGCCCTCCAGTGCGGCTACTGCACCCCGGGATTCGTGGTCGAGGCGGCGGCGTTCCTCGAGCGGTGGCGGGCCGCCCACGGCCGCACCCGGCCGGGGCGGGAGCACATCGCGGATGCGCTGGCCGGCCACTTGTGCCGCTGCGGCGCGTACGAGCGCATCTTCAGCGCGGTGGCCGCCGCCTGCGCGGGCGACTACGACACGGCGCCGGCCGGCGCCCAGAGGCCGACAGTCCCGCGCACGGAAGCCCCGGAGAAGGCCGACGGATCGGCCCGCTACACCACGGACCTGCGCCCCGAGGGGCTGCTGGAGGGGGTGATCATCCGCTCGCCGCACGCGCACGCACACGTCCGCTCCCTGGAGGCCGGAGACGTCCCGCTGGTGCCCCTGCTGCCTCCGGACGGTGTGGTGCGGTACGTCGGGCAGCCGGTGGCCGCGGTCGCGGCGCCGGACCGCGCCGCCGCCCGGGCGGCCGCGGAACGGGTCGCGATCGACTACGAGGTCCTGCCGGCGGCCCTGGACGCACGCGGGGCCCGGGCCGGCGAGGGCCCGCTGGTCTACGAGGACAAGGCGGCGCGCAAGCGGGCCCCGGGCTCCGGCGAGTCCCCCCAGCTGCTGCCCGCCCGCTGGCGCGGCAACCTGCGGGGCCCGTCCGCCATGAGCAAGCGCCCCGCCACCGCCGTGCGCCGCATCACCGAGGCCCGCGCCCGGAACCCCGAGCGGGTGGTCGAGGGCGTCTTCACCACCGCCGCGCAGACCCACACCCCCCTCGAACCGCACGCCTGCCTGGCCCAGTGGATCGACGGCAGCCTCCACCTGGAGGTGTCCACGCAGTCGGTGAAGCAGGTGGCCGAGCTCGCCGCCGAGCGCTTCGGTGTCCCCGTCGACAAGGTGGTGGCCAGGGCCGTCCACGTCGGCGGCGGATTCGGCTGCAAGATGGGGCTGACCTCCGAGGTCGTCGCCGCGGTGGAGCTGGCCCGGCTGCACGGCGCCCCCGTACGGGTCGTGCTGGACAGGGACGAGGAGCTCACCGACGGCGGATACCGGCCCGGGACCAGGATCCGGTTGGCGATGGCCGCGGACGAGGCCGGCGACCTGAGTGCGCTGGCCATGGACGCGGACAGCGACGGCGGCGTCTCGGTCGGCGGCACCGTCGCGGCGCTGGCCCGGTTCATGTACGGCAAGGCCCCGCGCCGGCTCCGCGACTTCGACACGCTCACGCACCGGCCTCCCGGCGCCCCGTTCCGCGGCCCGGGCGGACCCACGATGTGCTGGGCCCTGGAGCAGGCCGTCGACGAGATGGCCCACCGGCTCGGCCAGGACCCGATCGCCCTGCGCCGGCGCTGGGACGGCAACCTCAAGCGGCACGCCCTGTACGACCGGGCCGCCTCGCTCCCGCTCTGGGTGGGTCCCCGCGGCGGCACCGGGCGGTACCGCCGGGGCGTCGGCGTCGCGGCGGCCAACTGGATGTACTTCCTCGATCCCGTCACCGAGGTCGAACTCACCGTCGACAACGGGGTCGTCGTCGCCCGCTGCGCCGTGCAGGACATGGGCACGGGCTCGCGGACCGTCCTGCACCGGGCCGTCGCCGAGGGCCTCGGCGTACCCGAGGACAGGGTGCGCGCGGAGGTCGGCCGCAGCGATGCCGTCCACGGACCCACCTCCGGCGGCAGCCGCACCACGCCCTCCCTCGTGCCCGCCGCCGCGGACGCCGCCGCCCGGCTGCGCGACGCGCTCGGCGGCGGTGACATCACCGCCCGGCTGGACGCGGCGCACGGCGTACGGGTGACCGGCCGGCGGCCCCGCGACAGCCGGGGCTTCGCCCTCCCCTTTACCCTGGGCGGTGTGGCGATCGGCCGCGGCTTCACCGGGTCGGTGCAGGTCGCCGAGGTCGAGGTGGACACCCGGCTCGGCCGGGTCCGCCCCCTGCGCGTGTGGAGCGGCATTTCCGCGGGCCGCATCCACGAGGACCGGCTGGCGCGCAGCCAGTGCGAGGGCGCCGTGGTCCAGGGCATCGGCTACGCCCTGTACGAGGAACGCCGCACCGACCCGGCCACCGGGCGGGTGCTGACCGAGAACCTCGAGGACTACCGCATCCCCGGGATCGGCGACACCCCCGAGATCACCGTCCACTTCCATCAGGAGGGCTTCGAACACGTCCCCGGCGGCGGTGTCGGCCTCGGCGAGATCGCCACCCTGCCCACCGCGGCGTGCCTGGCCAACGCGGTCCACGACGCGACCGGCTGGCGCCCGTACGACATGCCCATCCGCCCCGACCGGCTCCTGGAAGGACTGGGTACGTGAGCACCGAACCCGCTCTCAGCAACCTCTCGGCCGCCGTCCTGACCCGCGGCGGGGAACTGCGCGCCGGTGGCACCGACACCACCGCCCGGCAGCGCAGCGGGATCTCCCCAGGGCCGTTCACCGACCTCGACGGCGTGGGCCACCTGCGCGGTACGACGCCGCTGCGCGGCGGCGGGCTGTTGATCGGCGCCCTGACCACCCTCGCCGCGCTGGCCGCCGATCCGCAGGTGCGCGACGGCTGGCCGGCGCTCGCGGCGTCGGCCGGGGCCGCGGCCACCCCGCAGATCCGCGCCGCCGGCACGCTGGGCGGCAACCTGATGCAGCGCAACCGCTGCTGGTACTACCGCAATCCGCACGTCAGCTGCCTCCAGAAGGGCGGCACCGACTGCCCCGCCCGCGAGGGCGACCATCACTTCGGCGTGGTCAGCGGAGACGGGCGCTGCATCACACCGCACCCGTCCACCCTTGCGATGGCCCTGCTCGCCTACGACGCCGAGGCCGAGATCCACGGCGAATCCCCGCGCAGCGTCGCCGACTTGTACGGGAACGGCGACCGGCTCTCCCACACCGACCACCTGCTGGCGCCGGACCGCATCCTCACCGGGGTCCGGCTGCCCGCACCCCTGCCCGGCGAACGCGCCGCCTACCACCGGGCCACCAGCCGCGCCCACGCCGAATGGCCCCTGGTCGAGGCCACCGCCCGGCTCGCCTTCGACGGCGCCACGATCACGTACGCCGCCGTCGCCGCGGGCGCGGTGGCGCGCGTCCCGCTGCGGCTCACGGAGGTGGAGGCCGCCCTGATCGGCCGCGAAGCCACCCCCGGGCTCCTGGCCGCGGCGGCCGCGACGGTACTCGCCCGCTGCCGCCCGCTACCGCAGACCGGCTACAAGGCCACGCTGTTCAGGGACACCGTCCTGGAAGCCCTGGAACAGGCCGCCGGCCGGACCGAGGAGGCCGCAAGGCCATCTCACGGCTCGGCCGGGTGACTCGGCGGAGCTGAGACGACCCGGCGGACGTGAGCCGGCCGCTGTGCCGGACTCGGTGCGCGTGGGCCGGCCGGCGTGCCGGACCCGGCGCGCCTGAGCCGGCCCTGCGTTCCCGAGACGCCCCGCTCGTCAGAGCGTTTCGCTCAGGGAGTCCGCCAGCCGCCGCCGTGCCGTCCGTGTCGCCGGCAGGGTCGCCGCCCCCACCGCGCCCAGCACCGCCCCGACGACCACCGTCAGCAGCACGGGCAGCGGCGGAAGGTGGGCGATGCCCGCGCCGATCCCGCTCGACGCGCCCTGAACGTCCACCAGCCAGCTGCCGGACAGGGCCCCCGCCGTCGTGCCGACCAGCGCCGAAACCAACGCGGTCAGGCCTGCGGCCGACACGATCATCGCCCCGATCTGCCGCGGCGTCAGCCCGATCGCCTTCAGCGCGAGCAGGTCCCGGCCCCGGTCGCGCACGCCCGTGCCGATCAGCGTCAGGAGCTCGGTCAGCCCGATCAGGGCCAGCACCGCGATCAGGGCGGCGATCACTGCGCGGGCCGGCTCCAGCCGGTCCGCCGGGTTGGCCGTCTCCCGGATCTCCAGCGTTCCGCCCGCCGCCGAAGCGAGCGTGCCGCTCACCGCCCGGGGGTCCGCCCCCTCGCGCAGCACCACGGCATGGAACTCGGGCCGCAGCCGCGGATCGCGCTCGCGCAGCGCGTCGAGGGTCGTGGTGACCACCCGGCCGCCGGATTCGGGTTCGATGGTCCGGCCGACCAGGTGCAGGATCTGTGGCCGTCCCTCGACGGTCATCCGCACCCAGTCGCCGACCCGCACCCCGAGGAGATCCAGCAGCCCCTGCCCGGCCACCGCCTCGTCCGGACCGGCGACCGCACGCCCTTCCACCACGGTGGAGGGATACGGGTCCCGGGCCGTACCCAGCCCGCGTAGCGTGATCGTGCCGGTCTGCCCCGGGACGAGCGCGGCCATCTCCGCGCCCGGATGGACGGCGGCGACGTCCGGGTTCGCCCCGAGGGCCTTCTCCAGCTCCGCGTCGGACGACCCGGCGGGCTGTTCGGCCCGTACGGTCAGGGCCGCGGCCAGGCCCATCTGCGCGGGTCGGCTGCGGAACTGGTCCAGCGTCGACCAGGCGACGAGCGCGACCGTGATCAGCATCAGCGGCAGCGCCAGCCGGGCCACCGATACGACCGTCCGGCCGCGTCGCGGGAACGCGGCGCGCCACCCCAGGACCAGGGCCGGAGGCACCCGTATCCCGAGGGCCCGCCTGCCGAGCGCGGTCATCGGGGCGGCGGACGGCAGCGCCGCCCGGGCCACCGGCACCGGTGGCACCCGTCCGGCCCGCCAGGCCGAGAGCCCGGTGGCGGCCGCGATCAGCAGCACCGCGCCGCACGGGACGCCGATCATCAGCGCGGTGTGGCCGGGCAGGTCCTGCCAGACCGCCGCAGCTTCCCCGATCCGCCCCGGTATCCGCGCTCCCAGCAGGGCGATCGCCGCCGTGCCGAGGGCCACGCCCAGGAGCGCGAAGGCCAGGTGCTGCACGAGGAAGCCGCGGGTCACCTGCCCGGGGGTGAAGCCGACGGCCTTGAGGACGGCGATGTCCCTGAGCTGGCCGCGGACCCGCGCGCCGACCGCCCCCGACGCGGCCAGCGCCGCCGTGAGCAGCGCACCGAGCCCGAAGACGGCGAACAACTGCCCGAGGAGCCGGTCGTCGCCGCCCGCCTCGGCGCGGGCCTGCTGCCACTTGGTGACACCGGCCACCCGGTCGGCGCCGAGGAGGGTCACGGCGCGCTGGACCATGAAGTCGGTGTCGTCCGGATCGTCCAGGCGCAGCCCCACGCTCTGCCCGGCCTCCCCCCGCGCGATCGCGTCGAGGGTGGGGGAGAGGACCCAGCCGATGCCGGGCCCGCCGCCCGGCCGGTAGCGGGGCTCGGCCGCCTCGGCGATCCCGCTCACCCGCAGCACGTGCGGGGCGCCGTCCGGACCGGTGACCTGGACGGTGTCGCCCGGCTCCGCCCACAGCGCCTGCGCGACCGAGGTCTCCAGTACGACGGTGCCGGCGCGGGCGCCGCCCTCCGGCGGGGCCAGCCAGCTGCCCGCGGTGACGAGCGGCCGCCCCGTCTCGGGGGGCGCCTCCCCGGCTGCCCGCAGGGTCACCCCGGCCCGCGCGCCGCGCGAGGCCACGGTCGTGGCCGCCGTACGGAAGGGTCCGGACAGGGCGGCGACCCCGTCCATGCCGGCCAGGGCGTCCACGTCCGGTGTGAACGGGGTCGCCCCGGCGCGGGCGTGCAGCCAGATGTGCGCGCCCTGGGACTGGTTGAAGATCCGCTGCCAGGGATTCGCGGCGTAGCTGAAGAGCGCGCCGGCCAGCAGGAGCGAGGCGATGATCCCGGCGCTGGCCAGCACGACGAAGCAGGCCTCGCCCCGGCGTGCGCGGAAGTCGGCGTGCGCCCAGCGCAAAGTGGCCCGCACGGTCAGTCCTTCAGTTCGAGCACGCCGCGGACGCCGCCGGCCGGCCCTCGGCGGCCGTCGCCGAGCTGCGCGTCGTCGGCGATGCGCCCGTCGAAGAAGCTGATGACGCGGTCGGCGGCGCTGGCCATCCGGGCGTCATGGGTGACCATCAAGATCGTCTGGCCGCGCTGGTGGAACCGCGAGAGCAGCCGCAGCACCTCCCGGGTGCCCTTGCTGTCGAGACTGCCGGCCGGTTCGTCGGCGAGCAGCAGCGCGGGGTGGTTGACGAGCGCGCGGGCGAGCGCGACCCGCTGCTGCTCACCGCCGGACAGCTCGCCGGGCATCGACCGCTCCCGGCCCTCGAGGCCGAGTTCGGCGAGCAGCTCGGCGCGGGAGTCGCGGGCGGCCTTCGGGGAGGAGCCGGCGAGCAGGGCCGGCAGTTCGACGTTGTCGGCGACGGTCAGGTTGGAGACCAGGTTGAAGAACTGGAAGACGACGCCGATGCTGCGGCGCCGCAGGACGGCCCAGCGTGCCTCGCGGTACTGGTCGACGCGCTCCCCGCCGAGCCACAACTTCCCGCTGTCGGGCTGCTGGAGGCCGCCGATCAGGTGGAGCAGCGTGGACTTGCCCGCTCCCGACGGCCCGGTCACCGCGACGAACTCGCCCGGCTGGACGGTCAGGTCCACCCCGCGCACGGCATGCACCGGCACGCCCTCGCCGTGGTGCGTCTTGGTCAGGCCCTCGGCGCGCACGATGGGCACGGCAGGAGCGGTGGTGGCGCCGGCGCTCATTCCAGCTCCTCCTGACAGCGTTCCAGCCAGTCGAGGTCGGCCTGCAGGTGCAGCATGGCCCCTTCGATCAGCAGTTGGGAGATCTTGTTGTCGCGGTCCTCCGCCGCGGCCAGCTTGGACAGGTCCCGCATGGTGTTGAGGTACTGCCGCCGCTGCCTGTTGATCAGCGCCACCGGGTCGGCCAGCCCGGACCGCGGTGCGAGTGCGAGCTTCATGAAGAACTCGTCGCGTACCCGGGGCTCTTCCGTGGTGTCCTCGAACCAGGCCAGCACGGCCTCGCGCCCGGCGTCCGTCAGCCGGTACGTCCGCTTGTTGGGCCGGCCCGACTGCTCGACGTCCTCGCCCTCGATCAGGCCGCTCTTCTCGAGTCGGCCGAGGGTGACGTAGATCTGGCCGACGTTGGGCTGAGGGTACGCGGAGCCGAGGAGCTTCTCAAGGTCCTGCTTCAGCTCGTAACCGTGCGCAGGGCTACGGGTGAGGAGCGCAAGGAGCGCGAGCCGCACCGGCTCCCCCTCCTTCCCGCTCCGTAGTCAACGGTTCACTCGGCGCGGGGCCGGGTGGCGTCCGCGGCCGTCCCATCTGCCTGGACGTCTAGTATCGCCCATGCCTAACGGGTATATATAGGCCGCGATGGTCGGCGGCGCAGCCGGATCGTGCACTGGGAGGAATCTATGCCGTGGATGCGTGCCGCGGGTAGAGCTCTCCTGGTCGCGGCGGTGGTGCTCGCGGGGTACGCCGGTTTCGGCGTCCGCGGCGATACGGGGGCGGCCCCCGGGGGGCGCGGCCCCCTGACGCTCGTGACGGCGGGCGACCTGACCGACTACCTGTCCCCGCTGCTCGAGGACTGGAACGAGGCCCACCCCGGCGAGCGCGTCACGCTCGTCGAACTGCCCGACTCGGCCGACGAGACGCGCGCCCAGATGATCAGTGAGCTGCGTTCGGGCCGCGGCCGGTTCGACGTCCTCAACATCGACGTCGCCTGGACGTCCGAGTTCGCGGCCGCGGGATGGATCTCCCCGCTCGAGCGCGGCCGCTTCCCGCTGGAGGCGTTCCTGCGTCCGGTCGTCGACACCGCGACCTTCGACGGCCGCCTGTACGCGGTCCCGTACGTCACGAACGCGGGACTGCTCTATTACCGCAAGGACGTGCTGGACCGGGAGGGCGAGCAACCTCCCCGAACCTGGGCCGAGCTGGCCCGCCAGGCCCGCACGATCGCCCCGGAGTACGGACTGGACGGCTATGCGGGCCAGTTCCTGCCGTACGAGGGGCTCACCGTCAACGCCACCGAGGCGGTGCACTCCGCCGGCGGTTCGATCCTGCGCGACGACGGCGCGCGGGTGACGGTGGACTCCGACGCGGCGCGCGCCGGACTGCGGTTCCTCGCCGACGGGGTGCGCGACGGCTGGATCTCCCGCGACGCGCTCGGCTACAAGGAAGAGGAGTCGCGGCGTGCCTTCCAGGACGGCCGGCTGCTCTTCCTGCGGAACTGGCCCTACGTGTACGCGGACGCCGGCGCGGAGGGTTCCGGGGTCGCGGGCCGGTTCGGCGCGGTGCCGCTGCCCGGCCCGGACGGGCCCGGCAGCAGCGTGCTGGGCGGCTCCAACCTCGCCGTCAGCAGCCGTGCACGGCATCCGGCGTCGGCGGCCGACCTGATCGCCTACCTCACGAGCGAACCGGTCCAGCGACGGGTGCTCACCGAGGGCTCGCTGCCACCGGTGCGCGCCGCGCTGTACGAGGACCCCGAGCTGATCCGCGCGCATCCGTACCTGCCCACGCTCCGCCAGAGCCTGTTGTCGGCGGTCCCGCGCCCCAAGAGTCCGCGCTACGACCAGGTGAGCCTCGCCGTGCAGGCCGTGGCGCAGGACGTGATGGCGCTGCGCCAGACGCCCGAGCAGGCCGTGGAGAGGCTCGCGCGCGAACTGGGGACCATCTCCCGCAAGGGCTGATCTCACGTCTCCGCCTCCCTCCGCTCTTCCGTCTCCCTGAGGGCTCCTACTTACATGTTAAGTAGGAGCCCTTTGGCGTGCATGCGGATTCTTCGGCGCAAATCACCCCAACTTTCAGCGGGTTCTGGACACATCGTTGACACCTTCCCGTCGCTCCTACCTAACATGCATGCATAACAGCGCACCTGATCCAGGGCGCTCTCGCATTCAGCAGAAACAGGTCGACGCGAGATGCTCAGCACCCTTCCGGCCGACACCGGCCGCCCCTCCCGCACCGCCGCCACCCCGGACTCCTGGTGGCGCGACGCGGTGATCTACCAGGTCTACGTCCGCAGCTTCCTCGACAGCACCGGGGACGGCGTCGGCGACCTGGCCGGCGTACGGGCCGGGCTCCCCTACCTGAGGAAGCTCGGCGTCGACGGCATCTGGCTCAGCCCCTTCTACCCGTCGCCGCAACACGACCACGGCTACGACGTCGCCGACTACTGCGGCGTCGACCCCGTGTACGGCGACCTCGCCGAGTTCGACCGCCTGGTGTCCGACGCCCACCGGCTCGGACTCAAGCTGCTGCTCGACATCGTCCCCAACCACTGCTCCAGCGAGCACCCGTGGTTCCGCGCCGCGCTCGCCGCCGCGCCGGGCAGCGCACCGCGCTCCCGCTTCCACTTCGCGCCCGGCCGCGGCCCGGACGGGGCCCAGCCGCCCAACAACTGGCGCGCCATGTTCGGCGGACCCGCCTGGAGCCGGACCACCGCGCCCGACGGCGCCCCCGGAGAGTGGTACCTGCACCTCTTCACACCCGAGCAGCCCGACCTGAACTGGCGAGACCCGGCCGTGGGCGATGACTTCGAGCGCGTCCTGCGCTTCTGGCTGGACCGCGGTGTCGACGGTTTCCGCATCGACGTCGCCGCCGGACTGTTCAAGCACCCCGAGCTGCCCGACTCCGACGACCCGGGTGCCGACGAGCGGGCCCGCGACGCCGTCAACCAGCTGGCCTGGAACCAGCCCGAGGTCCACGACGTGTGGCGCCGGTGGCGCTCGGTGTGCGAGGAGTACACCGCCCGGGACGGCCAGGAGCGGCTGCTGGTCGGCGAGGTGTCCGTGCCCACCGCACGCCAGCACGCCCAGTACGTCCGCCCCGACGAACTGCACCAGGCGTTCTTCTTCGACCTGCTCAGCGCACCCTGGGACGCCCGCGCCTTCCGCGCGACGATCACCGAGGCGATGCGCGACATCGCCGGCACCGGCTCCACCGTCACCTGGGTGCTCAACAACCACGACCAGGTCCGCACGGTCACCCGCTACGCGGGGGAGCCCGGGGTGGAAGGCAGCGGGCTGGGAGCCGCCCGCGCCCGCGCCGCCGCCCTCCTGATGCTCGCCCTGCCCGGCGCCGCCTACGTCTACCAGGGCGAGGAGCTCGGCCTGCCCGAGGTCCTCGACCTGCCGGACGAGGTCCTCACCGACCCGATCTTCCACCGCACCGGCAGCCGCAAGCACGTACGGGACGGCTGCCGCGTGCCCCTGCCCTGGTCCGGGCACGCCTCACCGTTCGGCTTCAGCCAGGAGGCGTCCGCCGCCAAGCCCTGGCTGCCGCAGCCCGAGTGGTTCGCCGAGCACGCCACCGACCGCGCCCTGGCGGACACCCGCTCCTTCTGGCACCTCTACCGCGACGGACTCCAGCTGCGGCGCACGCTGCCTCAGCTCGGCGAGGGCACCCTGCGCTGGCTCGACGCGCCCGCCCAGGTGCTGGCGATCGCCCGCGGGGACGGCCTGATCTGCGCGGTGAACTTCGGCACGGAGCCGGTGCCCGCCCCGGTCCCCGGGACTCCGCTGCTCGCCAGCGGCCCCTGCCCCGACGGTTTGCTCCCCGCGGCGACGGCCGCCTGGTGGACGGGCGAGTGCCCCGCCCCGTAACTCCGTCCCCGCCCCGAGACCCCGGGCGAGCTCCGCCGCCGACCCGCCCCCGCCCCTGCCCTGCCCTGTCTCCCCCTCTCAAAGGACCCCATCATGCGACGACCCAGCAAGACGACCCGACGTTCCGCGGCCGCCGCCACGGCGGCTCTGGCCCTCACCCTCGGCGCAACCGCCTGCGGCGGCACCACGGGACCCGCGAGCGGCGGTGAACTGTCCGGCCAGACCGTGACCGTGGCAGGCGTCTGGACCGGCACCGAGCAGAAGAACTTCAAGAAGGTCCTGGACGCCTTCACCAAGAAGACCGGCGCGACGACGGTGTTCGTCCCCTCCGGCGACAACGTGTCCACCTTCGTCGGCAGCAAGATCGAGGGCGGCAACGCGCCCGACGTGGTGATGGTCCCCCAGGTGGGGGTGCTCCAGCAGTTCGCCAAGGCGGGCTGGCTCCAGCCCCTGTCCGAGCAGACCGCCAAAACGGCCAACTCCACCCTCGCTCCGGTGTGGAAGAACTACGGAACCGTCGGCGGCACGTACTACGGCCTCTACTTCAAGGCCGCCCACAAGTCGACCATCTGGTACGCCCCCGACACCTTCACCCAGGCCGGCGTCAGCGAGCCCAAGAGCTACGCCGACCTGCTGAAGACCGGCCGCACCCTCGCCGACTCCGGCCGCCCGGCCTTCGCCATAGCCGGCGAGGACGGCTGGACCCTCACCGACTGGTTCGAGAACATCTACCTCTCCCAGGCCGGTCCGGAGAAGTACGACCAGCTCGCCCAGCACACGCTCAAGTGGACCGACGAGAGCGTCGTGAAGGCGCTGACCACCCTCGGGGAGCTCTTCAAGGACAAGCAGCTCGTCGCCGGCGGCGCCCAGACCGCGCTGGGCACCGACTTCCCCACCTCCGTCGAGCAGGTCTTCGGCCCCGAGCCCAAGGCGGCCATGGTCTACGAAGGAGACTTCGTCGGCGGCGTCGCCAAGGACCAGTTCGGCAAGCAGCCCGGCAAGGACGCCAAGTTCCTGCCGTTCCCCGCGGTCGACGGCGGCAAGGCGCCCGTCGTCAGCGGCGGTGACGCGGCCGTCGTCCTCAAGCAGGGAAAGAACGGCAAGGCCGGCATGAAGCTCGTCGAGTACCTGGCCGGCCCCGAGGCGGCCGAGATCTGGGCCGGCGCGGGCGGCTTCCTGTCCCCGAGCATCCGGGTCGACATGGCCTCGTACGGCGACCCCGTCACCCGCAGCACCGCCGAGTCGCTCATCACGGCGGGCGACTCGATCCGCTTCGACATGTCGGACCAGGCCCCGGCCGCGTTCGGAGGCACCAAGGGAGCGGGGGAGTGGAAGCTCCTCCAGGACTTCCTGCGCGACCCGTCGGACCCGCAGGGCACGGCCGCGAAGCTCGAGGACGAGGCCGCCAAGGCCTACGGGAACTGAGGCGCTCCCATGGCTGACACCATGACCGCCCGCGCCGAAGCCCGCGCCGGCACCCGCGCCCGTGCCGGCGCCGACGGACGGCGCCGGGCCCAGCGCAGGAAGCGCCGCCTCGCGGTCGTCTTCGTCCTGCCCGCCCTGCTGCTGCTCGGCGCGCTGGTCGTCTACCCGGTCCTGTTCTCCTTCGGCCGCAGCCTGTTCGACGCCAGCGGTGACCGCTTCGTCGGAGCCGGGAACTACGCGGCGATCCTCCACGACCCGGCCACCCTCAAGGCGATCCGCAACAGCACCCTCTGGGTCGTCGTCGCCCCGACCCTCCTGACCGGACTCGGGCTGCTCCTCGCCGTGCTCACCGAAAAGGTGCGATGGGCGACCGCCTTCAAACTGGTGCTCTTCCTGCCGATGGCCGTGTCGTTCCTCGCCGCCGGCATCATCTTCCGCCTCGCCTACGAGCAGGACCCGGACCGGGGCGTGCTCAACGCCGCCGTCGTCGGCGTCCACGACACCTTCGACGACGCTGCCGCCTACCCGACGGCCCGTGCCCGAGAGGGCCACGGCCTGACCGGCCCGGCGGGCGGCCCCTACCGCACGGAGGGGACCGTACGCCCCGGCCGCTCGGTCAGCCTCGGCTTCGTCGGGGTCGCACCCGACGCGATGCCCACAGGCGCGAAGGCCGCGGCGGCGGACACGGCGGCGCCCGGCCCCCGGGAGATCGGGGGAGTGGTCTACCTCGACTTCGCCCCCGGCGGCGCCGGCACACCGGGCAGGGTCGACCCGGGCGAGAAGGGACTGCCCGGCATGACGGTCGAGGCGGTACGGGACGGGCAGGTGGCCGCGACCGCCACCACGGCCGAAGACGGGTCCTTCCGCTTCACCGGCCTGGCCGACGGCGCCTACACCGTCGCCCTGCCCGCCGCCAACTTCGAAGCCCCCTACACCGGGGTGAACTGGCTCGGTCCGGCGTTGGTGACGCCCGCCATCATCGGCGCCTACCTGTGGGTGTGGACCGGCTTCGCGATGGTCCTGATCGGCGCCGGCCTCGCGGCCATCCCGCGCGACGCGCTGGAGGCCGCGCGGATGGACGGTGCCACCGAGGGACAGATCTTCCGCAAGATCACCGTGCCGCTGCTGGCGCCGGTGCTCACCGTCGTCTTCGTGACCCTGGTGATCAACGTGATGAAGGTCTTCGACCTCGTCTACATCATCGCGCCGGGACCCGTCCTGGAAGAGGCGAACGTGCTGGCCACCCGCATGTGGCTGGTCTCCTTCGGGGGCGGCAACGACCAGGGGCTCGGCAGCGCGCTCAGCGTGGTCCTCCTCCTGCTGGTCGTCCCGGCGATGATCTTCAACATCCGGCGTTTCCGAAGGAGCGGAACATGAGCGGCCCCAGCACCATCGAGCGCCGACCGCCCCGGCGGACGGAAGCGGTCCGGCCCCTCCCCGCCCCGCCCGCCCCCACGCGGCGGCGCGGGAACCGGCTGCCGCGCCTGCTGCGCAACTCCGTCGTCCAGGGCGTGCTGATCCTCACCGCCCTCGTATGGATCACCCCCCTGGCGGGCCTGCTCCTGTCCTCGATGCGCTCCGAACGCGACAACGCCTCCGACGGCTGGTGGAACGCGCTCACCGACCCCTCCCAGCTGTCCCTGGACAACTACAGCGCCCTGCTGGAGGATTCCGGCCTCGCCACGGCCTTCGGGAACACCCTCCTGATCTCCGTGCCCACCACCGTCCTCGTGGTCGCCCTCGCGTCGCTCGCCGGATACGCCTTCGCGTGGCTGGAATTCCCGGGCCGCGACGGCATCTTCCTGGTGGTCGTCGGCCTGCTGGTCGTCCCCGTGCAGATCGGGCTGCTGCCGGTGGCCAAACTCTTCGGAGCCGTGGGCCTGTTCGGCACGATCGCGGGCGTGGTCCTCTTCCACGTCGCCTACGGCCTGCCGTTCGCGATCTTCCTGTTGCGCAACTACTTCGCCGAGATACCGCGCGAAATGCTCGAAGCCGCGCGGATGGACGGCGGGAGCGAGTGGCGGATCTTCTCCCGCCTCGTGCTGCCGCTCGGCCGCCCGGCCATCGCGAGCCTGGCCATCTTCCAGTTCCTGTGGGTCTGGAACGACATGCTCGTGGCGCTGCTCTTCGCGGACAGCGGGTCCCAACCGCTCACGGTCGCACTGCAGTCACAGATGCGGCAGTTCGGAAGCAACATCGGCGTCCTCGCACCGGGGGCGTTCCTGTCCCTGGTCGTCCCGCTGATCGTCTTCTTCGCCTTCCAGCGGCACTTCGTCCAGGGCGTGATGGCAGGCTCGGTGAAATAGCCTCCCCCTCCTCCCGTCACCCCCGGCCCCTGCCGGCGGCACCCCCACGGGACGCCGCCGGCAGGGGCCGCAAGGAGGCGCTGCCGCAGGGTAGCCCGTGCCGAGCGGGCTCGTCCTGGCCACGGCACGGCAGCAGCCCACAGGTGCCCGAACACATCGAGATTTCGAGGGTCTGGCTGCCGGCGGCTATGGTCGGGGGCGTTCAAAAGATCTTGGAGAATCGTTCACCCATGGCAACGCCACCTCACGCATCCAGCCACGGTCCCGTGCCGGGCAACCCCTACAGCACGTCCGGAGGTTACGGCTACGCGCCGGCACCGGACACCTACGCGCCCACGCCCGGCGGTTACGCCGCACCGGGTCCCGCCCCCACCGCTTACGCGCCCCCGTGCCGCGCCTGCGGCGGCCAGACCGCCGAGAACGTCAAGGTCCGGTCCCACATGGGCATTCTCATCCTCATGAAGTTCGAGCACCTGGAGGGGCCCTTCTGCCGGGCCTGCGGCATAGCCGTCGTCCGGCAGATGACCACCAGGACGCTGTGCCTGGGCTGGTGGAGCCCGATCTCCCTGGTGATCGTCAACCCGTTCACCCTCGTATGGAACCTGGTCGCCTACCGCAAGTTCAGCAAGCTGCCCCCGTCGACGCCCGCCCCGGGCCGCGCCCACCTCGACACGGGCCCGCCGGTCCTCCGGCGTCCGCAGGCGTACGCGACCCTCATCCCGATCGGCTGGGCCATCTGGGTCGTTTCCCAGATCCTGATCCACTCCACGTAAGCCGCCCGGCGTTCCCTCAGTACACCAGCTTGTAGGTCACGTCCTTGGGTACCGGGGCCGGGGACGTGTCGGTGTAGAGGAGCCGGATCGTGGTGAACCGCAGGACGTCGGGGTGCTCCGGCCAGGCCTCCGGCTCGCTCAGCGTCACCGTGACCGGGTAGGGGCGGAAACGGCCGGCGGCGCAGTACGGGCGGCAGTCGTTCACCATGTCGGTGCCGGTTGCCGTCGCGGTCGCCGGCCCCCAGCTGTCCCAGCGGAGGTCGACGAGGCGGTTGTTCCCGTCCCCGCAGGCCAGAAGGTATTCCTGGGGGCGCGTCTGGGCCTGGGAGAAGCAGTCGACGACCACCACGGGCACGGGATCCAGGGGAGCCGTTGCCCTACTGGCCGTTGCCGTACTCCCGGCCGATGCCGTTCCACCGGCGGGCGCGGTCTGCGCGGTGGCCGGCACCGCCGGAACCAGGGCGGCCGTCAGGGCGGCCACCGTGCACAGCAGGGTGGTCATCCGCGCCCTGCCCCGGGATGCGCGTGCGGGTCGGCCGGCTGCTGAAACGTTCACGAGTAAACCTTCCTCGCCACTCTCCGGGCGCCGCCGGCGCTGCGGCACCCCCAGCTTCCCCCATTCGCCCGAGCCCTGCACCTTCTCTGCCGGGACACCGGCCGCCACCAGCCACCACGGACCCGTACGCTGCGAAAACCCTTGGTGCCGGGGCCCGGCCGCTCGGAGAATCACGGCATGGGAACAGACATACATGGGTTTGTGGAATGCGTGTACGACGTCGACGAGCCATGGGCGGCGGCCATCGACATGGACCTGCTCTACCACGGTCGGGACTACGACGCGTTCGGCTGCTTGTTCGGCGTGCGCAACTTCGCCGGCTTCCGGCCCCTGGCCGAGGGCCGGGGGCTTCCCGAGGACGTCTCCTCGGCCGTGCGCGCGGAGTTCGAGGAATGGGGCAGCGACGGGCACAGCCCCACGTGGATCAGCTGGGCGGAGCTCAAGCGGGTCGACTGGTCGGAGCCGGCGGAGCGGGTGGACGCCCGGATTCACGAGTACCGCCGCACCGAGGACGGCTGGGCGATGTACGGCAAGTCGGCCTGGAGCCCGCGGGTCGCCGAGGTGGCCGGGCTTGCGAGGGAACGCGATCCGGGCAGGCTGGTCAGGTACGAGGCGCACGACTGGCCCGAAGGCACGGAGTGGCCTGATGGCGAGGACCGCCTCTACCGCATCGGGCGCTTGACCCGACGCGAAGCCATTGCGGCCGAGAGCGAGTGGCAACCGCTGTGGACCGTGATGGAAACCCTCGCTTCGCTGTACGGCGACGAGAACGTCCGGCTCACCGTCTGGTTCGACAACTGACGGCCCGCGGTCCGGTGCCGATGCGGGCCGCCCGCCCGTCCGCTCGCCTCCCTGCGCGCCGGGGACGGACACCGCCCCGCGCGGCGATGAGTCCGGGCCCCGCCGCCGGTCTACCCTTCAGACCCATCGCCCGGGAGGAGCGGCAGATGACCGATACGACGACTCTCGACCTCGCACCACAGGCCCGGGTCGTGGCCCGTCTCGTGGCGGGCGTCCCCGAGGCCCGGCTCGCGGCCCCGACGCCTTGCCCCGCATACGCGGTCAGGGACCTGCTGGGTCACCTCACCGGCCTCGCCGTCGCTTTCCGCGACGCCGCCCGGAAGGACCTGGGCGCCACGACGGACACGGCTCCGGGCGAAGCCGCACCCTCCCTGCCCGCCGACTGGCGCGAGGAACTGCCCAGGGTCCTGGGCGAACTCGCCGACGCCTGGAAGGATCCGGCCGCTTGGACGGGCATGACCCGGGCGGGCGGCGTCGACCTGCCCGGCGACATCGCGGCTGCGGTGGCCGTCGACGAACTGGTCATCCACGGCTGGGACCTGGCCCGGGCCACCGGCCAGGAATACGCGCCCGATCAGGCCGCTCTGCACACCTCGTACACGTTCCTGCTCGCGGCCGCCGAGGACGAATCCCGCGGCGGCGGCATCTTCGGCCCCCTCGTGCCCGTACCGGACGACGCCCCGCTGCTGGCCCGCGCCGTCGGGCTCAGCGGGCGCGATCCGGACTGGACCCCGCCGACGTCCCCGTGACGCAGGGCACCAGCTGCCCCTCCGGCCGTGCCGTACGGGGGCGTGGGGCGTGGGCTTCATACGGTCGGCGGTCGGCGGTCGGCGGTCGGCGGTCGGCGGTCGGCGGTCGGCGGTCGGCGGTGGCCAGGTGCCCAGTGCCCGAGCGGCCGGCGGCCATGGAACGGGGCGCCGAAGCCGACCATGATCGACTCGACTACTCTCGGCGCCACTGACGTTCACTTGCGATCCGGGCAGCCTGCAACGGGATCGCCATTCGGGAGACGCCACCGCATGAATACGCCACCATCGCCCCTTGAAGCAGAGCGAACTGACGGATCATCCGTCCGGATCGGCGCCCTCGTCCCGCTGACCCGGCCCGGCTGGGCCGAGGCGGGCCGACACTTGCTCGCCGGACTCGAGCTGGCCGTTCGCGAGGTCAACGACACCGGCGGGATCGTCGGCAGACCACTCGAGCTGGTGGTCCGTGACTCCGCGGCCGATCCGACGAGGGCCGCGGCGGCCGTGGACGAATTGGCCCGCCTGGGCGTGGCCGCCGTGGCGGGGGAGTACCACAGCGTCGTCGCGCGCGCCGCTGCCGCCCGGGCCGATGCCCTGGGCCTGCCGTTCCTCTGCTCGTCAGCGGTACTCGACGCGCTCACCGAACAGCCGACGGACTGGGTCGCGCGCCTCGCCCCGCCCCAGTCCCGGGGTTGGCAGCTCTACGCAGACTTCCTCCTCGGTGCGGGCCACGGGCGCATCGCCGTAGCAGCCGACTCGAGCGTCTACTGGGCCACCGGCACCCGCATTCTGCGGGACCACCTCGCTCCACGCGGCGGCACCGTCATAGAACTCGACATGCGCGCGCTCACCCCGGCGGCCGTGTGCGATGAACTCGTCGAGCAGGGCGCGACGGCGCTCCTCCTTCTGGTGGGCTATCCGGACCCGGCTGTTTCGGTCGTCAAGGCCGTCCGCCGCGACCAGCGCCTCGCCGAGGTATTGCTCGGTGCTCCTGCCGGGCAACCGGAGTTCGCCGAGTGGGCAGCGTTGCTGGGCGACGACGGCGCCGCGGTCCCGTTCCTGCGCTACCTGCCCGAGCGCCTCAGTCCCCTCGGTACCCGAGTTGAGAAGGCCCTGCGCGAGCGGCTGGCGGAAGCACCTTCGTTCGTCGCCTTCGAGGGCTACGACACGATCGCCGTCCTCGCCGACGTGCTGCGTTCCCACGGCACGGACCGGGCGCGGACGGCTGCATCCTGGGCGAGCGTTGCCGTCGACGGCACCCGCGGGCAGATCCGGTTCTCGCGCACGCCGGGCATCAGCGTGTGGCAATGGGCTTGGCCGTCCATCCAAGTCGTCGATCGAGATCCTGCGGAGCCCGATCGCTTCCGGGTCCTGCACGCCGGCTGAGAGCACGGAGGCAGACCGCTCCCGGACTGCGGGGTGGACCGTCCTCACGGGCGGCCGCCCGCAGCCCGGGCGGTGTTCAGGGGGATCAGAGGGATCAGGGGCAGCGGGCCCTGGACCGCTGCCCCTCGCGATGAGTTACGGCGTCACACCGGCCGCCTGCGAGAACCGCTCGAATTCCGAGTCCTGTGACGGCAACAGGCCCGCCCTCACCATCGCCGTGCCCAGCTCCCGCTCGCGCTCCTCGTCGGAGCATTCCAGGCCGCACTGGATGATCTGCGCGACCATCTCGGTGGTCCCGGCCAGGAAGATCGAGCCGCTGTCCGACTGGTAGAACCAGGCCTCATAGACGAGCGACCCGTCGCTCACCACGTCCCAGAGCTCACAGAAGTTCAGCCCCGCTTCGTCCTCCGGGTCCGTGGAGAGGCGCCGGTGGGCCGGGAGGTCCTCATCGTCGTAGGCGGCACCGCAGAGGGCGACCTGCTCCACCTGGACGGGATTGAGCTGCGCCACCGCGGTGATCCGGCGCTTGTTGGTGAAATCTGCCATGCGGTGAAGCTAGCAGGGCCCACCGACAGCCCCCGCGGGGCTTCGGGGCGCGCGGGGGAGGCGCATCGGGACCCGGCCGGTCCGGTCACCTGCCGGGTCGGGCCGCCTTGGTGAGGGTGCAGACGCCGTCCTCACACTGGCGCTCCAGACGGCCGCGGGAGATGGTCTGCGCCAGGCCGACCATCCAGCAGGTCGGGCAGCCGCGGAAGGCGATCAGGGCCAACGGGGCCGCCAGCAGGGTGGCCGGCCCGGCGACCGGCACCAGGGCGATCGAGCCGATGATCAGCCCGAAGCCGAGGGCGCCGCGCGCCAGGTGGCGCGGGACGGACCTGCTGGCGAAGTTCATCGCGGGCGCCACGGGCTGTCGTGCGGGGACCGGGGTCCGCGCACCCCGCGCGGGCTCCACGGTGTGCACCGGGTCCACGTGGTCCGTGCGGTCCATGTGGACCCTCCGGTCCCCGTGGTCCCCGTGGTCCGTGCGGTTCACACTCTTCACGGTATTCACGGTATTCACGGTCGTACGTCTCCTCCGACTGCTTGGTCGATGTCCCGATCGAGTGCGTGATCTGCTGCTGCCAGGGAGTCGCGCAGTGCCGCGCGTGCCCTGTGCAGCCTCGATTTCATGGCGGCGTTGCTCAGCCCGAGCGCATGGGCGACGGTCTTGCCGGGCAGGCCCTGCACGTCCCGCATGATCAGGATCTGCCGCTGCTCACGGGGAAGGGCGCTGACCGCAGCCGCGATCCGCTCCACCTCCAGCCTGCGCAGCACCGCGTCCTCCGCGGACGGTTCCGCACCCGCCTCCGGCTCGGCCGGCTCCGCCCCGTCGCTCCGCGAGACGAGCAGCCGAACCTGCCGGAGGCATTCGTTGCGCACGATCCGGAACATCCAGGAGGCGAGCGCGCCGGTCGCCCGCAAGGTGCCGATCTTCCGGTAGAGGATGATCAGCGCCTCCTGCGCCGCGTCCTCCGCATCCTGCGGAGAGGCGCACAGCGAGAGGGCGAACTTGCGCACGTGAGGCTGCGAGGTCACGACGACGGTGGTGAGCGAAGTGACGTCGCCGTCCTGGGCGGCCTTGATCAGCCGCTCGTCCGGCCAGGTGAAACGTGGGCGTGGGGTCATCTGTTACTCGTATCCGAAAGGGCCTGCGTGCGGGCGTCCGTCAGCCCCGTCCCTTGTAGCGCCGGACCAGGTGCCAGCTGCACGCGCCCATGAGCAGGGCTCCGACGACTACGAGGCTGGTGATCATCATGGGTGTTTCCTCCCCGGTTCTGCCGGCCCGTTCGGCCGGTACACACATAAGAGCCGGGCAGGCCCCGAGAGGATTCGCCTCTGGCCGAGTTTTTTTCTGCGGCCGGCCAGGATGCCGTGCGTTCAGTCCGTCGGCCAGGCCTCGAAGTCCCCACGGCCGAAGCCGCCAGGCCCACCGCGGCCCTGTCGGGCGGACAGGAACTCCCGAAACACCTGAGCGGAGCGCGGGTTCTGACTGCACTGCCACACGCCGTGCGGACAGTAGTCGGTGATGCTGTGGTACAGCGGCTCGTGCTCGGCGATCCACGCCAGCATGCCCTGCATGTACTCGGGGTTGTCGCCGTGGCGGAACAACCCCCACTCGGGGTACGAGATCCGCTTGCCGTGCGCCTTCGCGAAGTCGACCTGGTGCTGGAGCCCGTAGGGCTGGGTGACCTGCTCGTCGAAGGTACGGCCGGGCTCCTGGTCGTAGGAGTCCATGCCGATGATGTCGACCACGTCGTCGCCGGGGTAGCACGTCGTCCACGGGATGTTGTCACTGCCGCGGTTGGGGGCGAAGTCGAAACGGAACTGCTGCCCCTCCACGGAGCGCATGGCGGCCACGATGCGCCGCCAGTACCCCTTCCAGTTCTCGGGGTCGGGCCGGCACCGGTGGGTGTAGTTGAAGCCGTTCATCTCCCAGCCGAGCACGATCACCGTGTCCGGCACCCCGAGGCCGACCAGCCGCTCGGCCAGCTGCCGGAAGTGGTGGTCGTACTCGCCCCGCGCGCCGGCGCGGAGCAGCTCGGCGACCTCGCCGTCGGGGACGCCGGCCTCGTTGCGTTCCAGCATGGGCACGTTGAGGACGAACAGCCGATCGGCGCTCTCGTTGCGCCACTGCGCCCAGCTGCGCAGCGAATCGGGTGCCCCCTCGATGTTCGCCCAGGTGTCGCCGGGCAGGTAGGTGTGCCCCGCCCGCAGCTCGGTACCGCCGAGCCAGCGCGAGAGTTCCTGCATCTTCTCGACGCCGGGGGTGGCGTAGTGGAGATAGGCGCCCACTGCGACCTCGGTGTCGGCGCTGTCACCGCCGGGACCGTCTTGGGGCGATGTCGCGAGGGCGCCCCCGGTGACGAGCAGGGCGGCAGCGACCGTACTCGCGCAGGCGCCCGCCAACCAGCGGCCACGATGGGACATGACGCCTCCACGAGCTTCGCGAACGAATGTGTCTGGCAGCGACGCTAGACATCTCCTACGCAGCATGGCCTGTCCGAGGCCCCGATGCTGGGCCATTCGCGGCAATCGGGCGCATTTGCTTGGCCCGACCGGATGAAAACCGCCTCCCTCGTCAGCGTGTCGGTGGACGATGCGCCGGCGAACGGGCTCGTGTGCCGCCCCTTGCCGGGGCGGGGTGTCAGGACCCGCACACCCCGCCCACGGCGCTGCGGCGGCCCGACGATCGGGGACTGGAACGGTTCCGCACCGGCTCCGCACCGGCTCCGCACCCGCCCTTCGGGCCATGCGACGGATCTCCGGGCTCCAAGCTCCTGCCCGGCGCTGACCGTTGACCGTCCTGACCCCGCGCACCGCGCAGGGACGAGGCCGGTCGTCGACCGTAGATCATCAAGCGGTAGGCTCGCCGTGCAACACGACGCGAAGGGGAGCTCAGTGGCGCGGGTTGCGATCATCGGTGGGGGTATCAGCGGGCTGGGAACGGCGCTCATGCTCGGGCGGCGGGGCCATACGGTCACGTTGTTCGAACAGGACGCGCGCGAGGCCGGAACGGACCTGAACCGGGACTTCTTCCACTGGGACAGACCCCGGGTCCCGCAGGCCGTCCAGCCGCATTCTCTCCTCGCGCCCGTGCGCACCGTACTGCGCACCGAGACCCCCGACGTCTACGCGGACCTCCTGGCACGTGGAGCCCGGGAGTACCACGAGTTCGACTGGTTCGGCGAGCATCCGCCGCACCGGGCCGGCGACGAGGACCTGGTGACCCTGCGCGCGCGCCGCATCGTGCTGGAGGCCGCCTTGGCCGCGGCCGTGGGACGGGAGCGCACCGTGGAGGTGCGGCGGGGCCGCCGGGTGAGCGCCCTGACCCTCCGGGAGGGCAGCCCTGCCCGGGTCACCGGAGTCCAGGTGGACGCGGAAACCCACCGGGCGGACCTCGTCGTCGATGCGTCGGGCCGCCGCTCGCCGGTTCCCGCCTGGCTGATAGCGGCCGGCTGCCGCCCGCCCGTCGTCGACAGCCACCGCGCCGGGATCGCCTATCTCTGCCGCTGGTACCGCCTGCGCGCCGACGGCCCGCGCGACCCGGGGCGGGTGAAGACCGGCTCGGCCGCACCGTTCGCGCTCGCCGGCGTCTTCCCTTCCGACAACGACACCTTGGCGGTGCACCTGGTGCTCTCCACGGGTGACCCGACCCGCGGCGCGCTCACCGACCCCGCCGTGTTCGAGGCGGTCGCCCGCCGCTTCCCCGCCACCGCCGCCTGGCTCGACCTCGCCCCCGAACCGCAGTCAGCGGTTCTGGCGATGGCCGGTCTGGACAACCGCTGGACCGCCCTCGCCGACGAGCACGGACCCGTCGTCACCGGCCTGGTCAACGCCGGGGACAGCCTCATCCACACCAATCCCACGTCGGGCCATGGCGCTTCCTTCGGCCTGCTCGCCGCCCGGTACCTCGCGAGCCATGTCGACGAGATCGCCGCGGACCCCACCGGCTACCACGCCTGGACGGCACAGACCCTCCGCCCGTGGTTCGACGCGCAGGTGACGGCCGACCGCGGCAACGAACAACGGCTCGCCGAGAGCGCGCCGCCCGCGGACCGGCGGGCAGCCGCCCTGGGCGCCTGTGCCTTCGAGGATCCCGTCGTCATGAGGGCCCGGGCCCAGGTGCGCCATCTCCTGCGCCCTGCTCACGACGCCTTCGGCAGCGACGAAGTGGACCGACACGTCACCGCATGGCTGGCCGCCCACCCGGACTTCACGCCCCAGCACGACGGTCCGACCCGAGACCAGTGGGACGCATTGATCCCCGGCTGATGGCGAGCAGGTCTGCCGGAGCGCCGCAGGCATGCGGATCAGGCCACCGTTCCGTCACCCGACCGGCCGATCAGGTCCTAGAGTGTGCGCGTGACCGAGCAGAACTCCGAACTCATCGCCGGCCGGTACCAGCTGGTCGAACGCATTGGCCAAGGCGGCATGGGCCGGGTCTGGCGGGGCGTCGACCAGCAACTCTTCGGGCGCGAGGTCGCCATCAAGGAGATCCTCTTCCCGCCGGGGCTGGACGACGGCGACCGCGCCTCACTGCTGAGGCGCTTCACCGGCGAAGCCCGCGCAGCGGTCACTCTCAGCCATCCCGGGATCATCACCATCCACGACGTCGTGGAGCACCACGGCGCCCCCATGATCGTCATGGAGTTCGTCCGCGGGGAGTCCCTGGCCGCGGCCATCCGCCGCCAGGGGCGGCTGCCCGTGCAGCGGGTGGCCGAGATCGGCTCCGCCGTGCTCGACGCGCTCGTCGAGGCGCATGACGCGCGGATCGTCCACCGGGACATCAAGCCGGACAACGTCCTCCTGACCAAGGACCGCGTCGTCCTCACCGACTTCGGCATCGCCCACCTCGCGGACGCCACGACCAAGCTCAGCCACAGCGGGACCGTCATCGGCACCCCGCAGTACATGCCGCCCGAGCAGCTCGAGGGCAAGCGCCCGACCCCGGCCAACGACCTGTGGGCGCTCGGCGCCACCCTCTACCACGCCGTGGAGGGGCACCCGCCGTTCGCCGCCGAGGGGCTCCACGCCCTCGCCGTGGCCGTCTTCACCCGACCCCACCGGCCGCCGGTCCACGCCGGCCCGCTGGCGCCGGTGCTCGACGCGCTCCTCACCAAGGACCCGGCGGAGCGGGCCGGCGCCGCCGAGGCGGCCGAGCTGCTGGCGTCGGCGTTGCGCTCCTCCCGGTCCAGGGGGCACGCCACCGCCGACACCGTCCTGCGCGAACCCGAACCGGAGGCCGAGCCCGTACCGGCACCCGAACCGGAGGCCGAGCCCGTACCGGCACCCGTACCGGCACCCGTACCGGAGGCTGAGACGGAGCACGCCCCCACCCCGACGGAGCACGACGCGCAGCAGCCGCCTGCCTCACCCCTGCCGACGCCCACCGCCAGGGACTCCGCGCACACCCCCGAGGCCCCCGACACCTTTCGCCGCCCCGTACCGGACCGCCCGACCATCCCGCCCGTGCCCGTGCCCGTGCCCTCGGGCGAGGATCTGGTCTCGCTCGGCGGGACGGACCGGAAGGGCCACTACGAGGGAGCGTCAGCCCGCCGCCGCGCCCTCACCCGGCGCTCCGCCGTCGTGGGAGTGGCCGTGGCCACGCTCGCCGTCGGCTCCGTACTGACCTGGAACCTGGCCCGTGACACCTCGCGCGGCGGCGGCGGTGGTGGGGCGGCCGGCGGTGGGTCCACGGCTTCCCCAGTCACCGTGGTGATCGGCGTGGACGCACCGCTGAGCGGCGACCTGTCCTCCTTCGGCGTCGGCATCAAGAACTCCGCCGACCTGGCGGCCAGGACCGCCAACCGGACCCGGCACGTACCCGGCGTGAACTTCGAGATCAAGGCCCTGGACGACGGCGCCGATCCCGCCAAGGGCCTGACGAACGCCTCGCAGTTCGTTGCCGACGAGAAGGTGCTGGGCATCGTGGGGCCGCTCAACTCCGGCGTCGCCCGCACCATGGCGGAACCTCTCGGACGGGCGAACCTCGTCACCGTGTCACCGGCCAACACCAACCCCGTGCTGACGCTGGGCCCCCACTGGGCCAAGGGCACCAAGTCCCGCCCGAGCAAGTCCTACTTCCGCACCGTCGCCACGGACGTCGACCAAGGGCCGTTCGCCGCCCGGTACCTCCACGACGAGGCCCGGAAGACGAAGCTGTACGTCATCGACGACACCAGCGACCACGGCACGAGCCTCACCGCGGGTTTCCGGGCCGAGTTCACCAAGCTGGGCGGCACGGTCGTCGGCGCGGAACAAGTCGATCCCGCCGCGAGCGACTTCTCCGGCCTGGCCGCGAAGGTCCGGGCCTCGGGCGCCGATGCCGTGTACTTCGGCGGTTACTACACCACCGCCGGGCCGCTCTCCCAGCAGCTCAAGCAAGCAGGCCTGAACATCCCCCTGATGGGCGGCGACGGCATCTTCGACCAGCAGTTCATCGCGACCAATGCCAAGGCCGAGGGCGACCTCGCCACCAACATCGGAGTTCCCGCCGAATCCCTGGCGGGAGGAGCGGACTTCCTCACCCAGTACCAGAAGGCCGGCTACCCGGAGGCGCCCGGTTCGTACGGTCCGTACGCGTACGACGCGGCCTGGACCGTCATCGAGGCGGTGAAGACCGTCGCGGCGGCCCATGGCGGCACCCTCCCGCCGGATGCCCGGGCGAAGCTGCCGCAGGCCGTGGCGGGGTTGACGTTCGAAGGCGTCACGGGGCGCGTTGCCTTCGACGAGTACGGCGACACGGTCAACCGCCAACTGACGGTGTACGCGGTGCGGGGCGGCAGCTGGACGACGGTGAAGAGCGGTCCGCGCACCCCCTGACCGGCCGGGACGGCCCGGCGGCCGGGCGGCCGGGCGGAGCCTCGGGGGGTGGCTCTCCCGCAGGACGCCTCCGGCGTCGGGGAGTAGCGTGGACATCACAGCACCATCGGCGGGCCGGCGTCCGCACCGGTGGCGTCGGTGTCGGGTGTCGGTACGGCCGGAGGACGCCACAACGGAGGCACAGGAGAGCCAGGCCGGACGGGGGCCGCCGACCGTCGCCGCCGGTCGCGATCGGGGTGGGCGGACCGGACAGGCCCGCGCGGCCACGCCGGACCGGACAGGCCCCCGCCTCCGCCCTCGCCGCCCCGGTCCACGGATAGAGCCTCACCGCCGGGTTGTTGGTCGAGCCTCAGGTTCCCCTGCGCAAGGAGGGCCGCGCGCATGTCCTTCCCACCTCCGCCCCCGCCCTCGTCCCCGGAGCCGAACCCGCACTGGGGGCCGTACGGGCACCCCGGACAACACCCCGGGCAGCCCCCACAGCCGCCGCGGCAGCCACCCGGGCCGTACGGGGGCCCGACCGGTTGGTACGAGCCGCCGCCGGAGTCGGAGAAGACCAACACGCTGGCCGTCGTGGCCTTCATCATGTCGATCCTCTGCCCGATACCGCTGGTCCCGCTGATCCTCGGCATCATCGCCCTCTCCCAGATCCGCGAGCGCCGCCAAAAGGGCAGGGGCTTCGCCATCGCTGCGATCGTCATCCACTGCCTGACCCTCGTGCTGTACGCCCTCGCGCTGATCTTCGGTTTCTCCGGCGCGCTGGACGACGCGCCGAAGCGCGACACCACGGGCCGGGTCACCGAGGAGGGCTCCAGCGAGGTCAAGGACCTGCGTGTGGGGGACTGCTTCACCACGGACGACGACTTGGCGGAGTACCAGGACAAGGACGGCGCGGACGCCCCCTTCACGGTCACCGTCGTGCCCTGCGGCCGGCCGCACGAGGGAGAGGCGTACGCAGTCTTCGACCTGGAGGACGACGGCGCGTACCCGGGCACGGAGAAGGTCGCCGCGACCACCGACGAGAAATGCGGCAAGGCGCTCACGGACTACGTGGGCCCGTCCGCGAACCTCCCGGACACACTGCAGACGTACGTGTACTTCCCGTCCGAGGGCACGTGGGACAGCGGCGACCGGCAGGTCACCTGCTTCGTGGGTGACACCAGCGGCTCCAGCACCGGCTCGGTCCGCGCAACCGGTTCCTGACGCCGGCGCTCGTCCGAAACGGGGTGGTGGGGGTGGTCACCCGTGGTGGGGGTGGTCACCCCTCAGCCGAGGCGAACCGGGCCCCTCGGCTTTCCGGCGTCACCTTCCCAGTGCCGCGGCCACGGCCACGGCCGGTCGTACGTCAGGGCGTCAGCAACGCCCTGCATCGGGGTCTGCCGCCCTCTGGCGTACGCGCGTAGACCTCGGGCACCATCACTGTGGTTCTACCGGTTCTACCGGCTCCACCCGCTCCACCCGCTCCACCTGCACAGCCCCACAGGCTCAATGGAAGCTTCAGCGCTCACCAGCAGGAGGAACCAGCGTGAGGCAGATCCGTTCTCTCACCACCGCCTTGGCCCTGATCGTCGGGGCCTTGTTCGTACCCGGCTTCGGAGCACTCTCCGCCACGACCGAAGCCCACGCCGCCACGAAGATCAGCCACGCCACTGCGACATCGATGTTCCGCCAGGTGGGCATCACCTGGTCGTCCTCCGGCAACTGCTCCGATCGGAACAACCCGACCTGTACGTCCTTCGAACAACTCAACCTCACCTCTGCGCAAGGGGCCCAGACCCTCAAGCGCGCCACCGGTTGCGCCCTCAACATCACCGGCGGTACCGAGGCGGGGCACGCGAGCGGCACGTACTCGCACTGGAACGGCTACAAGCTCGACTACGCGAAGGGCACCTGCATCACCAACTACATCAAGGGCACCTTCACCTACATCGGGGTGCGCGGCGACGGCGCGCCGATGTGGAAGTCCGGCTCGGGGAACATCTACGCGGACGAAGGCAACCACTGGGACGTCCTGTACTACAACTGCGGCGGTTGCTGATCCGACCCGACCGGCTCATCGGGCCGGGCATGGCATGGCAGACCGTACGGGTGGAAAGACGCGTCACCATGGGGACACCGGAAACGGGGCCGGTCACCGAGGGCCGGTTCCGTCACCGGGGGGCCGAGCTGGTGTACGACGACGCCGGTACCGGGCCCCTGGCGGTGTACGCGCACGGCGGGTTCGTCAGCCAGGCCGTCGAGCAGCGGATGGACCTGTTCGACTGGGCGCCGGTCCTGCGGGCGGGTCGGCGCCTGGTCCGCTACGACGCACGGGGGCACGGCCGCTCCACCGGCCGGCCCGTCGAGGCGGACTACACCTACGCCTCGCTCGCCGACGACCTGCTCGGCCTGCTCGACCACCTCGGCGCCACGGACCCCGTTGACGCGATCGGCTCGTCGATGGGCTGCGGCACCTGCCTCCACGCCGCCGTCCGGGCGCCGGACCGCTTCTCCCGGTTGGTCCTGCTGCTCCCGCCGACCGCCTGGGCGACGCGGGAGGCGCACGCCCGGGCCAACCGGGCCGCCGCCGACACCGTCGAGCGGGACGGGCCGGGGGACTGGTCCGGCGCCCGGGGCGACCCGCACCGCCCCGCCGTCGTCGCCGACGTCCCCGAGTTCCCTCCCACGCCCCCGCAGACACTCCTGCCGTCCGTCCTGCGCGGCCTGGCCGACTCCGACCTGCCGGCGCCCGCCCTGCTTGCCGCGCTGCGCTGCCCGGCCCTGATCCTGACCTGGGTGGACGACCCCGGCCACCCCGTGTCGACGGCCGCCGCCCTGGCCGACTGCCTGGTCGGCGCGCAGCTCCACCTCTCCCGTACCCGCGCCGACGTGCGGACCTGGGGAGTGCGCATCGCGGACTTCCTCACGGGCCCCCGCCCCGGCCCCGGCCACGCCCGCTGACGCGCTCGTTGAACGCTCGGGCGAGGACGGTGGCGCAAAGGGGTCCGGCGGTTTCGGACAGTTTCCCCGGACCGCCTTGTAACCCGCGGCACGCCTCGGGCAGGGTGTGGCCGCTTGCCGAGCCCGGCGGACCCCGCCGGGCCGCACGCGCGTGTTTCCCGTCCTGCTCACCAAGCGAAAGGGATCTTCCGCATGCGCAAGAACCGTGTGGCAATGGCCGTCTCGGGCGCCGTTTTCGCCATGACCGCCGCCCTCGTGCCGGGCACCGCCCACGCCGCACCGCCGGCCGCCGCCGCACCCGTCCCGAGCAACGCCGCGCTGGCTCAGGCCGCCATCGACTGCGGCACCGGGAACGTCTGCTTCTGGACGGAGTACAACTTCACCGGCCAGCGCTGCGCCTGGTCGGTGGCCGACCCGGACTGGCAGGGCGGCAGCATCCGCTGCTCCTGGGCCGCCACCACGAACGTGAAGTCCGTCTTCAACGCGGGCACGTCGAGCGCCACCGGCGTCGCCTACTACCTGAGCACCGACTACAACAACCGCATCGGCTGCGAGCGCCAGCAGCACGGCGCCAACCTGGCGGGCACGTACAAGGTCCGCTCCCACCGCTGGATCTCCGGCTCCTGCGGCTGACCCGCCCCACCCGGCTCCCGGGCCGCGCACGGGCCCGGGAGCCGCTCCACACCCGTCGGCGGGTCACCGCGACGCGCACGCGGCACCCGAGCGACAGCCGCGGCGCTGCACCACCCCGTGGTCAGGTCCACGGCTGCCTCTCGACATCACGCCGCCCCACCGTCCGCACGGTCTGCGAAGGCGGACCCCAGAGGGTCCTCACCCTCGGTCCACCACACACCCAGGCGCTGGCGGACCAGCACCCAGCCCGTCGCCTCCCGGCGGAACTCCCAGTCGTACGGCCCGCCCATGGCGTAGGGGGAGCGGGCCGTCCCGGGCGCGGGATCGGTCACGAACCACATGTAGCCGATGCCGGTGGCGCGGTCTCCCGCCACCTCGAAGTGCGTGTTGAGGATGTGGTGCTGCATGGCAGGGTAGGCCGCCTCCGCCCCTTCCACCTTCGCCCTGATCGCCTCCCTCCCGCGGATGATGCCCCACGGCCCGAACTCCAGCACCGCGTCCTCGGCCCAACAGGCCGCCCAGGCGCGCCAGTCCTTGCTGTCCAGAGCGCGCCACCCCCGGATCAAGAGTGCGCGCAACGCTTCCTTGTCCTCCAAGGCCCCCAATCTGAGGGACAGCCCGACTCTGCTGTCGATGTCGATGTCGATGTCGATGTCGGTGTCGGTATCGGCTTCGGTGTCGGTGTCGGTGTCGCTGCCTGCGGCGACGCGGCAGGGCACGTGGGCCGCGCAGGGGTGATCGGTCACTGGGCACTCCCGGCGGGCCGGACCACGATCTCGTTGACGTCCACCTGCGCCGGCTGGGCAACGGCGTACGCGATGGCCCCGGCGATGGCGGAGGCCGGCAGCGCTACGGCACGGTAGCTCTTCATGGCCTCCCTGGCAGCCGGGTCCCCGATGCCGTCGGCGAGTTCGGACTCGGTCACGCCGGGGGAGACGAGCGTGACGCGGATGCTGCCGTCCCGGCACTCCTGGCGCAGCCCCTCGGAGATCGCGCGGACGGCGAACTTGGAGGCGCAGTAGACGGCGGCCGTCGGCGAGACCTCGTACGCGCCGACGGAGGCGATGCTCACGAAGTGCCCGCTTCCCTGGGCCCGCATCGTGGGCAGGGCGGCGGCGATCCCGTGCAGGACACCCCGTACGTTCACGTCGATCGTCCGGTCCCACTCGTCGACCCTCAGTGCGTCCAGGGGTGAGAGCGGCATGACGCCCGCGTTGTTGACCACCACGTCCACGCGGCCGTAGCGCTCGCGGGCGGCGGACACGAAGGCGTTCACATCGGCGAAGTCCGTGACGTCCAGCCTGCGGAACGCCGCGCTGCCGCCGGCGGCGATGATCTCGCGGGTCAGCGCATCGAGACGATCGGTGCGGCGCGCGCCGAGGAACACGCGGTGTCCCTCTGCGGCGAGCCGGCGGGCGGTCGCCGCGCCGATGCCGCTGCTCGCTCCGGTGATCGCCACGACCTTGGCCGCGTCGGCCGTTCCCGTTCCTGTCATTCCTGTTCTTCCTCTCGGTGGAGCAGCGTGCAAGAGCCCGCGGGGCCGCATTGGTTCGCCCCGCTCGCACCACCGAGTCTGGGCGGGCCGTGGGGCGCCGACCAGGACGGGTCCTGCCCGGGTGCACCGCACCCAGGCAGCACGAGGTCGCCCTCGCCTAGCCTGAGGACATGCCCGACAACCAGCTGGGAGACTTCCTCCGCGCCCGCCGAGCGGGCCTGCGCCCCCACGACGTCGGCCTGCCCGGCCACGGCGTGCGCAGGGTCGCAGGACTGCGCCGGGAAGAGGTCGCGGTCCTGGCCGACGTGAACGCGGACTACTACACGCGCCTGGAGCAGGGACGCGAACGCCGCCCCTCGGCCCAGGTGCTCGACGCCCTCGGCCGCGCCCTGCGCCTGGACCCCGACGCCTACGCGCACCTGCACCAACTGGCCGGGACGGCCCCGGCCCTCCCGCCCACGCTCACGCCCCCTGCCCCGGACCGGATCGGTCCCGCCCTGCGCCAACTGCTGGACGGCTACCCCGGCGCCCCGGCCTTCGTCATCAACCGGGCGCTGGACGTCCTCGCGGCAAACGCCCTCGCCGAAGCCCTGTACTCGCCCTTCGAGCCGGCGGACAACCTCGCCCGCATGGTCTTCCTGGACGCGGCGGGACGGTCGTTCCACACCCGGTGGGCCCCCACGGCGCAAGCCGTCGTGGGCCACCTGCGCCAGGCGGTCGGCCTCGAGCCCGACAACCCGCGCCTGCGGAGCCTCGTTCGCGAACTCACGGAACACAGCGCGGACTTCACCCGCCTGTGGAACACCCACACCGTGCGGGGCAAGACCTCGGCCCTCAAACACTTCCTCCACCCGGACGTCGGCCCCCTGGCCCTCACCTACCAGGCCTTCGACGTGCGCGAGGCACCGGGCCGGCAACTCGTCGTCTACCAGGCCGAACCCGGCACCCACAGCGCCCAGGCCCTCGTCCTCCTCGCCGCCCTCCATGCCGAACCCGAACCGACCGCGGGACCGGGACGGCCGCCGATCCTGGAGGTGAGCAGGACCCCTGCTGCGTCACGACGTCCGCCCCGGCTGTTCCCCGGATACCCCTGATATCCGATTTCAGCGGTTACGGGAGAGCCTGGTCGCCCGCACACGACATGGCGGTGGCCTGCCGCCCCTTCGGAAGGGGACGGCAGGCCACCGCCACGTCATGCCTGCAGTGCCGTACCCGCGCACGTGCGCAGATGCACTCGTCGGCCGGCTACCAGCGGTACCAGCGGCCGCTACCGCCCTTCGGACGGGCGACGAAACCGATCAGCCACAGGACCAGCACTGCGATGGCCACCCACCAGAGAATCTTCACCGCGAAACCCGCGCCGAAGAGGATCAGGGCCAACAGAAGAACGAGAAGCAGGGGAACCATAGTTATCAACCTCCAAAGCAGCATCTGCCCGACTCCACCGAGGGCATGCGCTCAATTCTTATGTGTTTCTTAACCCGGAGCGTGGGCAAAAGAATCACCCATTTCGCGCGGCGGTCCGTCTCGGGCTGGGCCGCTGCCCGTGGGGGGACTGACCGTCTTACTCCGTACGGCTCAATGAACCGCTCGGTCAGCCGCCTTCCGGGGCAGGAGATCACCATGGACAACAATCACGAGATGGACCGGGCCCACCAGGTGCCGGACGGCGTCGACGAAAAGACACTGCGCGCCCTGGGCTTGCTCTCGAAGGCACTGGAGACCACGGAGCGGGCGCGCGGACACCTCTACGGGTTCCACCAGCTGACCGGGACGGCGGACTTCGAGCTCGGGGACGCCGTCCGGCTCCTGCGCGAGGCGGGCCACGAGGAGCAGGCCGCACGCGTCGAACGCGAACTCGTCGGCCGCAACGTCATCCCGGGCCATTGGACGTTCCAGATCGTCGAGGCCTACAACTCCACCTACTACCAGCCCTTCGCCGCGATGGAAGGCGAGATCGTCGACGAGCTGGCCGACGGCCGCGACCACCTCTACGAAGCCCGCCTCAAGACGATCCGCCGCACCCAAGGCCACCCCGACCACACGGCCACGCCACCCGCCCCCTGAACCGGGGCCCGGTCCGCTGCCGACGACGGGCCGGTTGCGGGGACGATGTCATCGGCGCATGAAATCGGCGTTCCGAAGCATGCGCGGCGTATGGAATGCGTGGTGTACGAGGAGCGGTCGGGCCGGTCGGAGACGGTCGAGTGCGGCCTTGACGACGAAGCGTGCCGACTGGTGCTGAAACGGTTGCGAGGGCTGGGAGAGGGCGAATTCGGCTGGGTACGCCTGGTGGATCCCGGCGAGGGGGAGCTCGTGCAGTTGGCCGCGGAACTGGGCCTGCACCCCCTGGCGGTCGAGGACGCGGTTCAGGCGCGCCAGCGGCCCAAGCGCGAGCGCTTCGGCGACGTGCTGGCCGTCGCGCTCAAGACCCTCTGGTACGTCGAAGAGGAAACCGCAGTGGAAACAGGCGAGTTGATGCTCTTCGTCGGGCCCCGCTACGTCCTCACCGTCCGCCATGGCGAGGTGGACCCGGTGGCCGAGGCCGCCCGCCGACTGACTGCCGACCCTTCGATGCTGCGCTTCGGCCCGCTCTCGGTGCTCCACGCCGTCCTCGACGTCGTCGTCGACGCCTACAGCGAGGCCGCAGAAACCGTGCGCGCCGCGCTCAACCGGCTGGAGGACCGCGTCTTCTCGTCCTCTCGCGTCGACCACACCGAGGACATCTACTCCCTGAAACGAGAGGTCCGCGAGTTCCGGGATGCCGTCCAACCGCTGGTCCCCGTCCTGCCCGGCCTGCTGAGCGGACTGGGCGAGGAGGACCGCCCGGCGAAGGTCCTGCCCTACTTCAGGGACGTTGCCGACCACCTGCACCGCACCGACACCGAGGTGCGGACGCTCGACGAACTGCTCAACTCGGTCCTCGACGCCCAGCAGGCCCGGGTGGGGACCTGGCAGAACGACGACATGCGGCGCATCTCCGCCTGGGCCGCGATCTTCGCGGTCCCCACCATGGTGGCGGGCGTCTACGGAATGAACTTCGAGCACATGCCGGAACTCGGCTGGAGCTACGGCTACCCGCTCGCCGTCGGCCTCATGGCGCTGGCATCGGGCCTCCTGTACCGGGCCTTCCGACGCAACGGCTGGCTCTAGGAACCGGCTCCGGACCGTTCCGTGCAGGCATTTCCAGGTGGAGGGCCGTAAGCGCGCCGATCGCGGGTAAGCGCCAGCCATGATTCCTACCGAGATCCTTGCGGCCGAAGGCCAAGGAGCACTTTTCCTCATGGTCGCCGGCGTGGCGGTGGCCGTCCTCCTGATCGGCGCGTTCTGGTACGGCAGCCGGCGCAGTGCACGGCGCGAGGCCCCTGCCCGGCCGGCGGAGCAGAATCCCGTGGCGCAGCAGCGCGAGGACTCCTGGCAGACGCCGGACGACAACGTCGGCGGCCAGGCCCCCCGCGTGTGAGCCGATCGTCCGCAGGGCCTGACCCGAGGGGAATCGACTCAGGCCCTGGGGAGCCGATGGGATCGGCTCGGGCGAAGGGAGATCGCTGCCGTCAGCGGGGCGCTGCTCGACGGCCGAACCAATGGCCTCGACCACGGGGCGCGTCGGCCACGGGAGCACGGGTATCGGTGCGGGCGGTTTCAGGTTGCTCAACCAGGTCGTCGCGCTCCCGCTCGCGGTCGACGGCGGCGGTCTCACGGCGCGACGTGCCGAGGTCCCGTCGGGCCTGCGCCGAGCGATGGGCCGAACGGCGGGCGCCGGCCATGATCAGAGACAGGCCCAGGAGGGCGACGGCTCCGACGATGGCTCCCGTCAGAAAGAGAGATCCGGTCGAACCCGTGGCGTGGTAGCCGAAAATCGAGAAATCGCCGCCGGCGCCGAGTTCGTGCCCCGCACCGGTATTGCCGAATATTCCGGCCAAGCCGACGACCAGGGCGGCGATCAAGAGGATGAGTCCGAGGATGAGAATCATGAAATTGCTCCTTGATCCGCGCCCGGACAAGCCGCCGGACACGGCTGGCGCCTACCCTGGTTAGGAACCGTCAAGCCACAACGGAGGCATCATGCTCATCCTGGGCCTCATTCTCCTGGTCATCGGATTCGTGACGGGAATTTCGATCCTGTGGACCATCGGGATCGTTCTGCTCGTCATCGGTGCCATTCTCTGGATCCTGGGAGCGGCCGGACACGCCGTCGGCGGACGCAAACACTACTGGTAGGGCCGACAGGCAACGTGAGGGGTCAGCCGCCCGGCGTCCCGCTGCAGGCGCAGCGGGACGGCCAGGTGGCAGCACGGGGACGGGCTCCCGCCTCCGGGCTCCGGAGCCGGCTGATCCGGTCTCCTACACGGGGGCCATGGTTCCTCCTACATGGGGTCCATGGTTCCGCTGCCCCTGCCCTCCTCTCGTTCCGTCTTCTCGCGGATGCGCATGGCCTTGTCCTGCAGGCGCTGCCGCTCCACCGGATCGGTGGCGTGCTGTGCCGCCTGCTCCAGCTCTTGCGCCTTGTCGCGCATCTGCTGGGCTCGCTCACTCGGCTGGCTCTCGCCGCTCATGATCATTCCTTCGTGTGTCGGGCTGTGGGTCCCCCCAGGCAAACAGCGGGAAGGCCGGCGCGCCACCGCAGGCCCAGGGGTCCGCAAGGCCCTGCCGACGCGACCGGCCGCGCGAACGGTGGGAGGATGGCAGGACCAGTGGTAGAGGCGCTCATACCCCGTGCGCCCGTCCCGAGACAGACAGCAGGCAGCCATGACGAAGCAGCCGAAGCCGTCCCAACCCCCTCACGGCAAAGGTCCGAGCCGCCACGAAGGCACCCACCAGCACGGCTGGTCGCCGGACGTGGACGAGACCCGCCAGCAGGACAACCCGAGTGCCAAGCGCTCCTTCCACCCGGACGAGTACGCCCCGGACAAGGGGCCCGGCCGGAAGGTTTCCAAGGAAGAGTCCGGAAACCCCCACGGCAAGCCGGTGAAGAGCAGGAGCACCCGCGGCGAGGACCAGGGCAAGGGCTCTGGGGAGAAGGGCATGCACGACCTGGGCCCCCGCGGCCGGTCGCAGCGCCCCAGCGGAACGAAGGACGCCTCCGCCACGACCGGCGTGGACCCCCAGGACCCGCCCGGCAAGCGCAGCGGCGGGTAGCACGGCCTGAGCGTGCGGCGAGCGTGCGGCGCTCGTCCGCCCGGGTCCCCATGTCGACGATGCTGCTCTCGCGGGCAGCTCGGGTGCCACGCTCAGTGCTGGAGCTGATGCGCAGCGTGACCCGCGTGACCCGCGTGACCCGTGTGACCCGCCAGACCGTCGACGCAGGCGATGGCGTCGCGCAGCCGGGCCGTGATGCGGCCGCGCGGCGTTGCTGCTCGGCGGCGACCGCTTCGGAGTGATGGATCTCGATGCTCAGGCGGCCGCCGAATGTACTGAGGATGCAGGAGCCACCGCTGGGATGGTGCGGTGGGCGCGGCGCGTCCGGGCGTGAGGACGGGACGACGGTCGAACGGAAGTCGGTGATGTGCAAGCCCTCCGGCGCCCGCATCGTCGGAACGCGACCCCAGGTCGTGACGATCAGCATGCCCGGGGGCGGCGTGGGGGCTGCCGAGTTCCTCGTGGGGACGTGCAACGGTGTCTGCTGCACGACTCCCTCGGCAATGGCCACCGCCAGCGACTCGCAGAGGTCACGGGCCAATTCGATCAACCCGATCGACTCCGCCGGTGGCACGTACGTGGCGGACCCGAGCAGGTTGGTGCCGTCGGTCTTGCCGACCGTCGGGGTGATCCGCGTGCGCAGATCCACCGGATAGAGGTAGACCATCTCGGTCAGCGGAAGTTCACGGATCTCGGCATCACTCAGCAGGATCGCGGCCGAGACCAGACCGTTGATCGTGACGCCCTCCCGATGCCCGAGCTCGACCAGCGCCGCGGTCTCGGCGACCGACAGGCGGCACCGGGCGACCAGGGGTGCACGGTGCCGATCGTCGTCGACCGGCGCTCCGGTGACGGCGGGTTCCGTGACGGCGGGTTCGGCAACGGCCGGTCCGGCGGCCGCCGGTTCGACTGCGGGCTCCCGTGGGCCCGGCGCCGGCGGCGTCACCCTCTTCTCGATGCCGCGTTCGGCGAGCAGTTGCTCGACGGACGCCGGATACGGACGGACCTCGCGCTCGGGCGAGCGCCCGGCCACCACATCGGTGTAGCAGGACCACAACTCCGCAAGCGCGGCCAGCGAGTGATAGGCGTCCGCGATGCTGTGGTGAGTGAACAGTGTCACGCTGGCGCTGTCCCCGTCGCCGCGCACCACGGACACGTGGCTGAGCGCGGCACGCTGATCGAACTTCTGGTCGTGGATCAGCCGATCCGGATCACCCTCCATCACCCAGATGTCCCGTGCGTCCGCCGTCCCGGCGACGAGGTCGAAGCCGCCCTCGCCCGTCGGCTCCAGCCGCGCGCCGAGCACCGGATGGGCGCGCACCAGCGCTTCGTAGGCCGCGTCGAGTGCTGCCAGGTCCAACCTGCCGGACACCAGGACCGCGTAGCCCATGTACACGCCGCTCGTTGCGAATATCGCTTCGCTCGGGGCCAATGGGCGGATGACAGCCGACGTGGTCATAGAGCTCCCCTTCTCCTGGACGAGTGGCGTGCCAGCGGAAGATCCACCCCCCTCTGCACGCGCGCCGAAGCAAGCCATCGGTGTCCCGACCGCTGGACCACCTTCCAGGAGCCGGGTCGGGTTTCACCGGTGTCTCGATGTTGTCCCGGGGGCAAGGGGGAGCCGTCAGCGTCAGGAGTCCATGGCGGCTCGGTCGGACTCACTGCGCAGAACGCAGAATGCGTTGCCTTCGGCCCGCACACAGCTCGAGCCCCTGACGGCACGTACGCCGCCACCCGACCCACGGCGCGCTACGCAGCTTTGCAGGGGCACCTCGGGGTCCCGGAGGCTTCGGATCCGCTTGCCCTTCTCGGCCGTTCCCTCGATCGGGCCAGTGTGGCGACGGCGAGGCGGGGCAGACGAGGGCAACCGTGCAGCTCATCCCGGAGGCCTGTCGATGTCCTGTGTGTCTGCTCTGCTCATTGTCCGTCTCGACGCGGCGAAGGGGCGCGTTCCGCTCCTCGCCCGCTTTTCGTACGACGCCGAGGACCCGTACGTGGTCCGGGCCACGTTCTTCGACGGCCCCACGACCCTGGCCCGCTGGGACTTCGACCGGCAGATGCTCGCCGAGGGACTCCTGCGCCCGGTGGGTGAGGGAGAAGTCACCTTCAGCCCCCACAGAGCAGCCGGCGCGGAAGAGCTCCGTGTCGCGTTGCGCGGCCCCGGCGCGGACGGGGAGGAGAACGCCGTCCTCTTCGTGGAGGCCCGCGCGCTCACGGGCTTCCTGGAGCAGACCTACGCCGTCATCGGCGTGGGGGAGGAGTTCCTCGACCTCGACAAGCTCCTCGAAGAGTTCCTGGCCCGCTGACACGCGGGCGCAACCACGGCTCCCGCGCCCGAGGCCGGCGCCGACGTGCAGACGTGCAACGTGCAGACGTGCGGACGTGCAGACGTGCCTGGGTCCCGAACCCTGATCGGTTCGGGACCCAGGCACGCTCCGTACTCCGTGCGCGGTCAGGTCACCGCTTGAACATGTCCTTCATCTTTTCCTTGGCCTGGCGTGCATCGCCCTTCGCCCCTTCGGTGCGGCCCTCAGCGGTCAGACGCTCGTTGCCCACCAGGCGGCCGGCCGTTTCCTTGAGCTTGCCCTGTGCCTGCTCCGCCTTGGCCTTGCCCTTTTCGTCCTGCGACACAGCTGATCACTCCCTGGGGGTGCGGGGAACTGCCTTGCCCTCCGCGTGTGACCCGGATCGCGGCGGACAAACGTGCACGGCTCGGCCACGCCCGGCATCCGGGGTCAGGCAGGCGGGACGCCGAACGGCATGCCGGAGAGGTAATGCGAGCCCAGGGCCTGGCGATGGTCCTCGTTCCCGAGGTGCTCGTCCCGGTGGAACTCCGGAGCGGCCTTGATCTGTTCCTTCGTACGGTCCACGTAGACCTTCTCCGCCACGTGGTCGATCCGGGTCACCAGGCCGGCCGGCAGCAGGACCTCCTTGCCGAGGATCCACACTCCGGTGTCGACGACCAGATAGGCGTCGGTGACCTCGTCGGAGTGCTTGTCGACCTTGCCGACGCTGCCGTCGAGCGCCTCGACCGCGTAGCCGGTGAGGTCGGCGGCCAGGTAGTCGACGCCGGCGCGGTAGGCCCACACGTTCTCCGCCATGCGAAACAGCTCCTTCGATCCGAACTGTGGCCCCCTCGATCCCCGTCGTCCGGGCGCGCAGGGGCCTCCGTCGACGGCGCGCCTGCCCACGGACCCCCGCCTCCACTCGTCGGCGTGCGGGCCCGCCGACGTGCTCGGAAAAAAAGATGGGCATCCACTGTTTGGGCCCACCGAGAGCGGCCATAAGCGTGGTCACGGGAGACCGCGGCGGTGAGCGGCGCGGGTTCCCGAGCGGGCCCGAGCCGCGTGGTGGCACCCCCCGCCATCACGCGGCCGGCGCTCCGCCTCACACCCGGCCGGACCGGCGACCGAAACCGCCCGCGTGACCGCGGCACGTAGCGACCCCGGCGGCCTGGCCAGGCCAGGCCCGGCCAGGCCTCTCAGCGTCGCGTCGCCCTCCTCGCCGCTCTCAGCGCCAGATCGTCTGGACGGAATCGAACTGCACCCAGGTGATCGGGTTCCCGCTGTTGCCGCCGTAGATGGTCACGGATCCGGCGGTGTTGGCCTCGAAACGACAGGCGTTGATGCCCTGGCTGTTGTTGCGCGGGGCGGTGGCGCGGACCAGCGCGGTGGGGCGGAGCCCGGCCGGCAGGGTCGCGATCTTCGAGTCGACGGCGAGGTTGCAGGTCACCGACCCACGGGCCTGGAGGAAGACCGTACCGGCGATGGTGATCAGCCGGACCTGCGGAGTGGCTCCCGGCTGGGCGGTGACACCTGCTTCGAGGATGAGGTCGGTCCACGGCTGTGCCTCGACACCGCCCGCGGCGACGGCAGGGGTGGCAGCCACGAGGGTCGTCGTGGCCAGCGTGGCGGGCAGGGCGAGCGCGGCACCGAGGATACGGCGGCGGTTGTGGGACATGGGTGGCTGTCTCCTTGGCCTTGGCGAAGGGGTGGGTGAGGGGAAGGGAAGAAGCGGCGCGGGGCGAGGCCAGAGGCGCTTCAGCGCCAGACGGCGCTGAAGTCGTCCAACTGGGCCCAGGTGATGGGGTTCGTGGAGCGCCCGCCGTAGAGCCAGAGCTCCCGGACGGAGTCCGCCTCCGCCCGCGCGGTGCACACTCCGCCGCTGTTGTTGCGCGGCACACTGGCCCGGACGGCCATGCTCGGCGCCAGCGCGTCGGGCAGCGTACCGATCCGGGTGTCCGCCTCGAACGTCCCCTTCACCCCGCCGCTGAGCTGCAGCACCGTCGTCCCCGCGATGCTGATGAGCCGCCCCTGCGGGGCCCGCACGTCCGCGGTCACGCCGCTCGCCAGCGGGATCGGCTGCCAGTCGGCCAATACCTTCACCCCGTCGATCTCCGGCGCCCCGGACAGCGACAGGATGGTGCAGGTCCGCGGGCTGGGCTCTTCGCCGGCGAAGCCGAAGTGCACGTGCGGCACCCCGCTGCGCACGGATACGGCCATGCCCTCGGGTTCGCGCAGTTCCAGGCCGGGAGCGGCGGTGACGAACTGCTGGTCCAGCAGGGCGCCGGTGGCCCAGTCCACGGCGCTCAGGTACGTGTTGCCGGGCGGCTTGACCTCGTCCGAGTAGGCCTTGCCGGCCAGCATGTACAGCACGCCGCCGAGGGAGGCGTACCCCTGGAAGACCCCGTTCGCGTCCGGCTGGGTGATCCGGGACAGCGGCGTCCAGTCACCTGCCCTGGCCTTGTCCAGGTCGTAGGCCTCGAACATCATGCTGCCCGACTTGAAGCGGACGATCACACGGTTCGTCGTCGGGTCGATGGTGCAGGTCACGTTGGTGGCACCGAGCACCGGCCGGTACGGCTCGGCGAGCTGCGAGGAACCGGAGTCGATGACCGCGCCGCTGCGGAACTCGAAGTGGGTGACGGCAGTGCCGTAGCCCTCCTTCTCCTCCTCCGGCACGTTGGTGCCCATGGGGATGGACTCCGTCTCGGTCCACAGCCGCGAAACACCGTTGTGGTGCTCGACACCCATGGACACGCCGTGGCCGAATCCGCGCAGGTACATGTGCCCCGTGATGGTGCCCGCCTGACTGAGCCGGGTCACGGCCAGGTCGCCGGCGTACGCCCGCTGCCTGCCCGTCCTGGGGCCGGACTCGCCCGCCAGGGTGAGACCGCCCTCGACGACCTGGAGGACGAAGATCTCTCCGGTGACGGGATCGATGCCGAAGGACTGCATCACCGTGGTGTTCTGCAGCCGCCGCCGGTGGAGCAGTTTGCCCACCGGCCCCGATATGTCGATCTGTCCCTCGACGCTGACGCTCAACTGCGCCTCCTGCCGGTCCGCTCGCTCGTCTTGCTCAGCCAGCTCTTGCTGTTCTGACCGGGGCCAGTGTTGCAGCCGCGCGAACGCGCGAGTGACCGGGGTCGGTGACGACCGAGCGGACGCCGCCGCCCATCGGCCGACGCCCGCCCGAGCAGGCACGCCTCGATCCAGCAGGCTGGGTCCGTTTCGGGGGTTTTTCCGTGCTGCCGTCCACCGGCCGAGGGGCCCGCGGCCGCGCCGCAGATCGCGCCGCTCGGTGGGTGGTCAGCCCAGCCGGATCGATTCGGCTTGGTCTGTGCGAGTGAGGAGGGCTGCCCAAGCCCGACGCGGGCGGCTACAACCGTTGTGGACGAGGCGAATGCCGCAATTCCGGCACCCCCGACCCCACCCTCTTCCCCCGACGCGCAGTTTTCTGCGGTGGAGGCGATCATGCCCGCAACGAAGTGGACGGACGAACTGCTGGACCCGCTGCGCAAGGCCGGCGATCCGCCGGCCGACGCGGCGATCGAGGAGATCTACGCGCTGGGCCGGCAGGAGCAGGTACGTGAGGCCCTGCTCGTGCTGGGCGGCAACAGCCAGGCGGTCCCCGACGGGCTGCCGCCGAAGCTGCAGGAGTACTTCAGCCACTCGTCCGTCCTGCCGCAGTGGGCCGACGAGGTCCTGGTCGCCCGCGGGCAGAGCCTCTTGGGCCGCTACCAGGGGCACATCGTCACGACGCTGCTGTGCGGTTCCCTGCCCCTGTGCTACGGCTGCGGGGACGGCGCGCAGGTCCTCTACCGCTCGACCCGCCTGACCCAGGGCGTCTTCCGCCGGCTGATGGAGACCGCCCAGTTCGTGGTCGACGTCCTGGAGCCGGGCAGCCTGAAGCCGGGTGCACGCGGCGTGCGGTCCGCGCAGAAGATCCGGCTGCTGCACGCCACGATGCGCTACCACCTCGCCCGCAAGGACGACTGGGACACCTCCTGGGGAGTGCCCGTCAACCAGGAGGACCTGGCAGCGACCCTGATGAGTTTCGCCGTCATCATCCCCCAGGGCCTGGCCCGGCTCGGCGTCGAACTCCCCGCCCAGGACCGGGACGCGTTCTTCCACATCTGGCGGATCATCGGCCACATCATGGGCGTGAACGAACGCGTCGATCCCGCCTCATACGAGGACGGCACCGCACTCGTCGACGCGGTGCTGCGCCGCCAGCAGCGCCCCTCGGAGGCGGGCACCGTCCTGACCAAGAGCGTCCTCGACTTCATCCGCGAGGTTCTGCCCACCCCGCTGTTCGCCGGGGTCGGCCCCTCGCTGATCCGCCACCTGGCGGGCAACCGAGCCGCCGACGTCGTCTCCGTCCCGCCGGCGGACATCACCCAGCTCGCCCTCACCGTGCAATCGCCCCTCAGCCTCGGTTACGGCAAGGCCGGCGACACCGTTCCCCTGCTGGCCAAGGCCTCCAACGAACTCGGCCTGGCCGTCTTCAAGCAGGGCCTGCGGCTGTCGAACAAGGGCCGTCGCTACCAGTGGCAGGTCCCCACCGGGCTGACCCCCGCGCCCTGAACCGCAGCGCCTCCCCTGGCCGAGGGCGGACCTGCGCCGTGCCCGGAGCCCGTCGGGCCTTCCAGCCGGAGGAGGACCTCACCCCCCCCGGAGCTGGTCCACAGGGGCGGCGTCGTTGTCAGTGGTGTCGTGCATGATCGGAGCGTCAGTTCTTCCAGGGGGATGGGGAAGCGCAATGCCGATCACCAACCAGCAGGCAGCAGGGCGCGCGTTCCTGCGGCACATGTACGAGGACACCTACTTCCCCGATCACCTCGTCGACCAGGGCGCGGCGATCCTGCTGCGGCTGTGTGAGCGGATTGAGGCCGAACAGCCGTCGGATCTGGAGGCCCTGTACGCGCTCACTCACGCCGCGACGGAGGAGTTCAACCTTCTGCAGACGGAGTTCGAGGCAGCCGGGAGTGAAATCGAGACGGTCGCGCGTGAGTGGATCGCCGAGGACTTCTGTTTCGCCGCGTCGGCATACGGGTTCCCTGACGCGGACATAGAGGAGCTGATCGCCACGCGGGACTGGTGAGCGAGGTCCGCAAGGCCCTCTGCGGGCCCGGCCGGAGCCATTCGTCCAGCTCTGCCGCCGGCCCCCGGTGCACGGCGTCGCTGCCAGGCCCAGTCGGCCCCGACCGGCAGCGGCCCGACCCTGGCCTCCAGCCAGGCCGGAAGGTCCAGCGGCCGGACACCTCGTCCGTCTGCGCGAAGCCCGCTCTTCCGGCGCCGGATCAGGTCACCCGGCATGATGGGGCGGTGATCACCATTCATCTGAAGTACGAGATCGACGTCGACAAGCTCGAGGACTTCGAGGAGTACGGGCGCCGTTGGGTCAAGCTGGTCAATCGGTTCGGCGGCACCCACCACGGCTACTTCCTGCCCAGCGAGGGCGACAGCGACATCGCCTACGCCCTCTTCTCCTTCCCCGGCTTCGCCGCCTACGAGCAGTACCGCACGGACAGCCTGTCCGATCCGGAATGCCAGGCGGCCATCGACCTGGCCCGCGAAACCCGCTGCATCAAGCGGTACGAGCGCCGTTTCCTGCGCCCGCTCGACGCCCCCGACAGCTGAACACCCAGACCGCCGCGCCGCGCCCATCGGCCCATGACCGTCCACGAGCGCCCGACCCTCCGCATCGACCGCGAGCCCGCTGCGTGCCGCGAGGTCGGGGACGCCCGACACGATCGCCCACAGGGCCGGTCCGAGGCGAAAGCCGCTCCCGACCCGAGGTGCACGAGAGGGTGTCCAGGGCAGGTGAAGGCGCTCCGAGAACGCCGCCGTGGGCGGACGTATGCTGTGCGAACGCCAAGTGATGCACGGCGGGTTGGGGGAGAAGTGCAGCCGAACAGTGGGCCAGGTGTGGGTCTCGGCGCGACGGAGACTGCCGTCGCGCTGCTCATCAGGATTCGTCAAGGCAACGACTACGCGCGCGGCGGGAAGCGGCAGTTTCGCCGACGAGCCTCGGTGATCAAGATGCTGACACTGGCGCTGTCCGCTGCGTCCACCATCATCTTGGGCCTGCAGGACCTCAGTTCGTGGGCCAACCTGGCCTTCGCCTTGGTGGCTCTGGTGACCCTTCTCGGAGCCGTCGAGCCGTTCTTCAACTGGCGGTCCAGGTGGGTACTGATGGAGGAGACCCAGTACCGGTTTCACCGTCTTGCCGATGAGCTGGAGTACCTCCTCGCATCGACACCTGCGGATGCGCTGACGCACAGCCAGCTGGACGAAGTCTTCAACAGGTATCAGGCCACGTGGGATGACCTGAGCCGTTCCTGGCTGGAGCAGCGCCGGGAGTCGGCACAGCCATCGCGTACCTAGTCGGCGAGGGAAGCGAGAGGTCGACCCTTCCCGGTCCGGCAGCGCCGCGCCCGGCGGACGCCGACGCCATGCGGGGCGGCTACCACGGTTGGTCGAGGCCTGGGGATACGTCGTGTGGGCGGTGCGTCAGCGGCCGCCGTCCCGCCGGGGCGTTCTAGTGTGATGGCATGGAACAGCGCATCACCCTGGTGACCCTGGGAGTTTCCGATCTCGCACGCGCCAAGGCCTTCTACGAGGCCCTGGGCTGGCGGGGGCAGGAGGTCGAGGCGACGGTCTTCTTCCAGGCCGGCGGGCTCGCCCTGGTGCTGTGGGACCGGGACAAGCTGGCCCGCGACTGCGGCGTCGAGCCCGGACCGGCCGGAGGGTTTGGCGGGATCGCCCTGGCCCACAACGTCCGCTCCGAGGCCGAGGTCGACGAGCTGCTCGCCGCAGTACGACGGGCGGGCGGCAGCGTCACCAAGCCCGCGGCCGTGAACGCGATCGGGTTCTATTCCAGCGCTTTCGCGGACCCGGACGGCCACTGCTGGGAAGTCGCGTACAACCCGGGATTCCCCCTCGCTGCGGACGGCTCGGTCACCCTGCCCGATTTCGGTGCGACGGACAACTGATTGACCCACGCCGCAACCACCCGCAGTGACGCCGCTGCCCTTCCCCCCTGGGCCCGGACGGCGGTCCCGGTCGCCCGGTGTGCCGTCTCGTCGGCGCCGCTCCCACCGACTGGGCAGAGCGCCGGCGTGCCGTCGACACACCCGTGTGCGCCCCCTGTGGGGGAGAAGGCGCGCGCAGGAGCCCCCTCATCTGGCCCCTGTCATCGCCGAAGCATCGCTGGATGAACGTGCACAAACTTCGCATGTGCGGCATGCGTGCGATCTATATTGCGGCGTGTGATCCAGTTACGTGGGCTTACCAAGCGGTACGGGGACAAAACCGCAGTCGACCACCTGACGTTCACCGTGCGCCCCGGCACGGTGACCGGCTTCCTGGGCCCGAACGGTGCGGGCAAGACGACGACCATGCGGATGATGCTGGACCTGGACCGGCCGACCGGTGGCAGCGTCAGCATCGGCGGCAAGCGCTACAGCGAGCTGCGCGAACCGATGAAGCAGATCGGCGCGCTGCTGGACGCAAAGGCCCTGCACCCGGCCCGCACCGCCTACCACCACCTGCTGTGGCTGGCACGGTCGAACAGGATCCCGGACCGCAGGGTCGGAGAGATCCTGGAGACGGTCGGACTCGCCGACGTGGCGCACCAGCGCGCGGGTGCCTTCTCGCTCGGTATGGGGCAACGGCTCGGCATCGCCGCCGCGCTGCTCGGTGAGCCCGAGACGCTGGTGCTCGACGAGCCCGTCAACGGACTCGACCCCGAGGGCATTCTCTGGATCCGCAACCTGATGAAGCAACTGGCGGCCCAGGGCCGTACGGTCTTCGTCTCCAGCCACCTCATGAGCGAGATGGCGTTGACGGCCGACCACCTGATCGTCATCGGCCGCGGCCGGCTGCTGGCCGACACGTCCACGGCGGACTTCATCGAGGACAACTCCCGCTCCGTCGTACGGCTGCGCACCACTCAGCCAGAGCGGATGCTCGACGTACTGGCCGCCCAGGGGATCGCCCCGGTCCGCACGGGGGACGGGGCCTTCGAGATCCAGGACGGCAACGCCGAGGCACTCGGCGAACTCGCCGCCGCCCACCGGATCGCGCTGCTCGAGATCGGTACGCACCGCGCCTCACTGGAGGAGGCGTTCATGCGGCTCACCGCGGGGTCGCTCGAGTACCAGGCCGGCGGCGGCACCGTGGACGGCGACCTCACCCTCTCCGGGGCTCCGTCCCCGGACCAGGCGCCGGCGCTGATCCGCTCCCGCACCGGGGAGGAGGCATGACCATGGCCGCAACCACTGCCGTCCTCAGGGCGGAGTGGACGAAGATCCGGACCGTCAGCTCATCGAAGTGGACGCTGACGGCCGCGTTCTTCTCGACCATCGGCCTCGGTGCCCTGCTGAGCGTCATCCTGGGCGGCGAGTTCGACACCCTCGGCGCTGCTGAGCAGGCCGCCTTCGACCCGGTGATGACCAGCTTCATCGGCATGGGCCTCGGCCAGCTCGCGATGATCACCTTCGGCGTGCTGGTGGTCACGAGCGAGTACGGCACGGGGATGATCCGCACCACCCTCGCCGCCGTACCGCAGCGCGGCCTGCTGTACGGGGCCAGGGCCGCGGCCGCCGCCCTGCCGGGCCTGGCCGTCGGTATGGCCACCAGCATCGCGACGTTCTTCGTCGGCCAGACGCTCCTCGGTGACCACGGCGCTTCTCTCGGCGACCCCGGCGTGCTGAGGGCGGTCACCGGCGCCGGGGTGTACCTGACGCTCATGCTGCTGTTCGCGGTCGGCGTCGCCACGATGCTGCGCAAGGCGGTGTTGTCCCTCAGCGTCCTGATGGCCTACTTCTTCATGATCGCGCCGATCTTCAACTTCGTGCCGGCGACCAGGAAGGTCGGCTACTTCTTTCCCGACCAGGCGGGCACGAGCGTCATGCAGGTGGTGCAACAGGCGGACGGGCCGCCGTACGGCCCGTGGGCGGGCCTCGGCATCATGGCGCTCTGGGCCGCGGCCTCCCTGGCCGGCGGCTACTTCGCCCTCAAGCGCAACGACGCCTGAGGACCGGAGGTCTCCGGCCGGCGTCAGGGCCGGAGCCGGAGCCGGCGTCGGCGCAGGTGGCAGGGCTGGGCTCGGCGGGATGCACCTGCTCACCGAGTGCGGCGGGACAGACGCCTTGGGCACGTACCCGGTCCCGGAAGTCGTCCATCCCATGCCCTCCCACGTGCGAACGGCTCCCCCTCCAGGTGAGGGGGAGCCGTTCGCGGTGGACGGTGCGGCCTGCGGCCGGCCTACCGGCCGGGGTCAGGCGTGTCGGTGGGAGTGCCGGTTTCCGGTGACGAGGCGGTAGAGGGCCAGGAGGATCAGGGATCCGACGATGGCGGCGATCCAGGTGGACAGGTCGAAGAACCCGTCGATGGAGTCGACACCGAAGATGACCTTGCCGAGCCAGCCGCCCAGCAGGCCTCCTGCGATACCGATGAGCATGGTGATGATGATTCCGCCCGGGTCCTTGCCCGGCATGAGCGCCTTGGCTATGAGGCCGGCCAGCAGTCCGATGAGGATCCAAGCGATGATGCCCATGATGCGTCTCCCGCCTTTGCGCTGTGAAGTCTGTCAAGTCGCTTCTGCACGCTGCTCGCGATTCCAAACCCAGGCCGCCTGGAGTCGGCGGCCGACCCCTCGGGCCACGTGGGCCTCGCAGCACTGCAACCGCAACCGCAACCCCAACCGCCACCGCAACCCCAACCGCCACCGCCACCGCATCGCGCACGGGCCTCTTCGAACCCTGCCCGGCGCCCTTGGCCACGGGCTGCTCCGTACACGCCGTACACGCCACGCCGTACACGTCGCCCGCCACATTCATCGATGCCCGCACATGAGTAGCGCGTAAGTGGAAAGCCGCAGGACATGACACTCACACCGAAGCCTGACCATGGCGGGGAACCGGAGCGGGCGGGCGGCGGTCGGCAGGCCGTGGCAGGCCCCGACGAGCAGGTCGAGGAACGGGCACCGGACCAGCTTTCCGCTCTGTCCAAGCGGTCCTGGAAGGAAGTGCTGCGCGGCACCCTGAAGGAGTTCAAAGACGACGAGCTGGCCGACCGGGCCGCGGCGCTGACCTATTACGGCGTGCTGGCCCTCTTCCCGGCCCTCCTGGTGCTGGTGTCCATACTCGGCATCGCGGGGGAGTCGACGACGCAGAGGGTCCTGGACAACCTCCAGAGGCTGACTCCCGGTTCCGCCCGGGACGTGATCACCAACGCGGTGCAGCAGCTCCAGGGCAACGCCGGGGTCGGATCACTCGTGGCGATCGTGGGCCTGGTCGTCGCGGTGTGGTCGGCCTCCGGCTATGTCGCCGCGTTCATCCGCACCTCGAACGCCGTCTACGACATGCCCGAGGGCCGACCGGTGTGGAAGGTGCTGCCGCTGCGGCTGGCCCTCACCGTCGCGCTGATGGTCCTCGCCTGCGCCAGCGCGCTCATCGTGGTCTTCACCGGCAGCCTGGCACGGCAGGTCGGTGCGGCCCTGGGCATCGGTGACAGTGCGCTGACGGTGTGGTCGTTCGCGAAGTGGCCGGTCCTGGTCCTCCTCGTCACGATCATGATCGCGCTCCTCTACTGGGCCGCCCCGAACGCCAAGGGCCGCGGACTGAAGTGGTTGACGCCGGGCAGCTTCCTCGCCCTGGTCATCTGGATGATCGCCTCGGCCGGCTTCGCGTTCTACGTCGCGAACTTCGGTTCGTACAACAAGACGTACGGCACGCTCGCCGGCGTGATCGTCTTCCTCATCTGGCTGTGGATCACCAACCTGGCGATCCTCCTCGGGCTGGAGTTCGACGCTGAACTGAGTCGTCAGCGGGCGATCGCCGGTGGTCTGCCCGAGGACACGGAGCCCTACGTCCAGCCGCGTGACACCAGGGCCTGGAGCGAGGCGGACCAACGCCGTATGGAGCGGTGAACGCACACAACGCCATGGCTTGGCTCTGACCAGCTCTTTCGCCCGCATCGCCATGGCTCGGTGCTCACCAGGCCGTCGCCCGTCGCAACCGCTCCGCCCGCCCCGGGCCGCCGTCCGCAACCGCTCCGCCCGCCCCGGGTCAGAGTTCTCCGGGATCCTGTCGCTCCAGCGGGCGGAGCGCCGGCCCTTGCAGGACCTCGCCGTCGATGCCGAAGCGGGAACCGTGGCACGGGCATTCCCACGTCCGCTCCGCATTGTTGAAGCCGACGATGCACCCGAGGTGGGTGCAGACGGCGGAGACGGCATGCAGCTCGCCCTGGTCGTCGCGGTGCACGGCGCACGGCTTGCCGCCGACCCGGACCACGGTGGCCTCACCAGGCTCCAGACTCCGGACCGGGCCGTGGGTACCGTCGCCGAGCGTGTCCAGGCGGTCCTTGACGAAGTGCTTGCCGGTGTCCCACTGGGCCTTGAGGAACGTCGGCGCGGACCGGAGCGCGGAGCCGATGCGGCGTGGGTCGTAGAGACCGGACCAGGGCTCCTCTCCGCCGCTGACGAGCGTGGAGATGATTGTCGCGGCGAGGACCCCGCCCGTCATGCCCCAGCCGGCGAAGCCGGTGGCGACGTAGACGTCGTCACCACCCCCGGGGAGCCGCCCGATGAGGGGCAGATGGTCCGTGGCGCTGTTGTCCTGCGCTGCCCACCGGTAGCCGATCGTGAAACCGGGGAAATGCTCCTCGGCCCAGGTTTGGAGCCGGGCGTACCCCGCCTCGGTGTCTGCGCCGGTACCGGGAGTGAACATTTCTCCGGTGACGATCAGGAGCCGGCTGCCGTCCGCGAGCGGCGCCGTGCGGACGGAGCGCTTGCCACCCTCCTCCGTGATGTACATGCCCTCGGGGTCGCGACCAGCGGGCAGGGAGCCCGCGATCACCAGGTCGCGGTGCTGGGTCAGCCGGGTGCTGAGCACAGCGTTGTCGAAGAGGGGATGGTGGGTGGCCACGACGACGTGCCGGGCGGAGACGGTGGCCCCGGCATCGGTGGTGAGTCGGCAGGGGTCCCCGTAGTCGAGGTCGGTGACGCGGGTGCCTTCGTGGATCCGCCCGCCGCGCGCGACGAGGTCGTCGACGAGTCCGCGCAGGTACTTGAGCGGGTGGAACTGTGCCTGGTCCTCCACCCGGACGGCCCCAGCAACAGGGAAGGGCAGGCCGGTCTCGGTGACGAAAGAAGCGGTCAGGCCAGCTGATCGGGCCGCCTCGGCCTCTGCGCGCAACGCCTCGACGCCCTCGGGCTGCTCGCAGTAGGTGAGTGCCGGGCGCGTCTCGAGTTCGCAGCCGATGCCGAGCTCCCCGGCCACGTCCACGACGTGCCGCAGCGCGGAGCTCTGGGACGCCGCGTACTGGCGGGCGGCGTCGTCCCCGTGCTTGGTCCGCAGCATGTCGTACACGGTGGTGTGGAGGGCGGTGAGCTTTCCCGTCGTGTGCCCCGTGACGCCTGACGCGAGCCGGTCCGCCTCCAGTACGACGACACTGAGCCCCGCCCGGGCGAGTTCCCACGCCGTGCTGAGGCCGACGATGCCGCTGCCGATCACCGCCGCGTCCGCCTCCGCGGTCCCCGAGAGCGGGCCGAAGGACGGAAAAGCGGCCGTCTGCATCCAGTAGGAGCGTCCAGAGTCCAGAAAACGATTCATAACGTGCGACTGCCCCCGCGCACCCACCCTGATGCGCTGCCGTCCCCCTGACCACCCACTCTGCCCATCCGCCCCTCCAGCCCACCCCGCCCGTCCTGCGCATCGAGCCCGGACAGTCCCGGCCCGCTGACGGCGGCCCTGAGGAATACCCGCCCATTCCGGTTCGTCGGCGAGGCAGGGGGCACGCGCACCGTGGGGGAGACCGGCAGCGCAGACGGCAGAACGATCAGTACCGCCGGCAAGGAGGCATCATGAGGGCTCTCACATGGCACGGCAAGCGGGACGTACGCGTCGACACGGTGCCCGATCCCGCGATCCGCGAAGGCGACGACATCATCGTCAAGATCACGACGACCGGTCTGTGCGGCTCCGACCTGCACCTGTACGAAGTGCTCGGGGCCTTCCTCGACCCCGGAGACATCCTGGGCCACGAGCCCATGGGCATCGTCGAGGAGGTCGGACCCGCGGTCACCGCCGTGAAGGCGGGGGACCGGGTGGTGGTCCCCTTCAACATCTCCTGCGGCACGTGCTACATGTGCACCCGCGGACTCCAGTCCCAGTGCGAGACGACGCAGGTCCACGAGCACGGCACCGGCGCGTCCCTGTTCGGCTACACGAAGCTCTACGGCCAGGTGCCGGGCGGCCAGGCCGAATACCTCCGCGTCCCGTTCGGCAATGCGCTTCCCGTCCCCGTCCCGGACGGCCCGCCCGACGACCGGTTCGTCTACCTGTCGGACGTCCTGCCCACGGCCTGGCAGGCGGTCGCGTACGCGGACATTCCGCCGGACGGCAGCGTCGCTGTGCTGGGCCTCGGGCCCATCGGCGACATGAGCTGCCGCATCGCGGCACACCGCGGCGCCGGGACGGTCATCGGCATCGACCTCGTTCCGGAACGCCTGGACCGGGCCCGTCAGCGAGGTTTCCATACCCTGGACGTCCGGCAGAGCAGTGACGACCTGGTGGACGCCGTGCGCGAGCTGACCGGTGGCCGGGGCGCCGATGCCGTCATCGACGCCGTAGGAATGGAGGCGCACGGCAGCCGCATCGCCACCGCCGCGCAGGGCATGACCACTCTCCTGCCGGACGCCCTCGCCGCGGCCCTGATGAAGCGTGCCGGGATCGACCGGCTCTCCGCCCTGCACACCGCGATCGACCTCGTCCGCCGCGGCGGCACCGTATCGGTGGTCGGGGTGTACGGCGGCGCGGTCGATCCGCTACCCCTGCTGACCATGTTCGACAAGCAGCTCACGGTGCGCATGGGCCAGGCCAACGTACGGCGCTGGGTCGACGACATCCTTCCCCTGCTCACCGACGGGGACCCCCTGGGGGTGGACGACTTCGCCACCCACCGGCTGCCTCTGGAAGAGGCACCCGACGCGTACGAGATGTTCCAGAAGAAGCGGGACGGCGCCGTCAAGGTCCTCTTCACCCCCTGACGGCCGGCGCGACTGGCGCCCCAGGGGCCGGTGCCGGCGCGCAGGGCCTCGCGAAGAGCCGCGCCGGCCACGCACGGCCCCACCCGTCCACGGCACCGTCGTCGTCGATCCACGTCACCCGTTACGCGTGTGACGTGCCGAGAGCGGGGCAGGCGGAAAGGCGCGACGGCAGGCAGCAAACCCTTCTGTCGTCTTCCGGCTTTCCTGTCCGACCCCGCGTGCAAGGAGACCCGTCATGCAGAACGCCCCCTCGGAGCCCGAACTTCCGGATCGAGTGCCGGAGAAGCGGAACGCTGTCACCCCCGACCTCCCGCCCTTGGACCCGGGCGCCCCCGACCTCCCGGACGCCGCAGCCGAACGGCCCCGGCGCGACGGCCCCGCCCCGGACAAGGAGGGAACGCAGCCCGCGGCCGGCCCGGGCAACGTCAGGCCCCAGGAGCCAACCGACTGACCTGCGCACGAGAGCCACACACCACCGAGCCGCGGCGCGAAGGGCGGCGACGACGCCACGGTTCGCGGGCCGCGCCTGGCCTGCTCGCGGCCGACGCCTACGCAGGTGCAAGCGGAATGGTGTGCTGGTAACGGCGGAAGCAGGACGGGACTGCGAGATGCGCAAGCCGGTTGCGGGTCGGCGACGGACGGTGTTGGCTCTCTTTGGATCATGCCCGGCGATGGTGCCGGGCATATTGACCGGGGGGACCCACATGCGCATACGTACTCGCCGAATTCGAGGATTCGCGGCAGCTGTTGCCGTGGCCGGGGTGGTGGCCGGCCTCGCTCTCGCAACCGGCATGGCCCAGGCCCAGTCCGCGACGTCGGCTCCGACGCCGACCACCACATGCACGCCGACCCCAACCCGCGCGCCGGTCCCGACGGTGAACCCGACGCCTGCGCCGACTTCTTCGCCGGTGCCGACGGTGTATCCGACGCCTGCGCCGACTTCTTCGCCGGTGCCGACGGTGTATCCGACGTCTGCGCCGACTTCTTCGCCGGTGCCGACGGTGTATCCGACGCCTGGGCCGACTTCTTCGCCGGTGCCGACGGTGTATCCGACGTCTGCGCCGACTTCTTCGCCGGTGCCGACGGTGTATCCGACGTCTGCGCCGACTTCTTCGCCGGTGCCGACGGTGTATCCGACGCCTGGGCCGACTG
>NZ_JBEZLA010000020.1:82134-82307 GCF_040651925.1 Streptomyces sp. NPDC048349
TCTTCGCCGGTGCCGACGGTGTATCCGACGCCTGGGCCGACTTCTTCGCCGGTGCCGACGGTGTATCCGACGCCTGCGCCGACTTCTTCGCCGGTGCCGACGGTGTATCCGACGCCTGGGCCGACTTCTTCGCCGGTGCCGACGGTGTATCCGACGCCTGCGCCGACTTCTTC
>NZ_JBEZLA010000020.1:82406-108197 GCF_040651925.1 Streptomyces sp. NPDC048349
CGCCGGTCGCGACGTTGAACCCCACGTGCAAGCCGCTGCCGACCTCCACGCCGGTCCCGACGACCAACCCCACAAGAGTGCCGCTGCCTACCTCCACGCCGGCCCCGACGACCAACCCCACGGGAGTGCCGCCGACTCCCGCGTACCTGATCGTGCAGTAGAGCGGGTGAAGAGGATCCCGGCCGAGTGGGGCCGGGGTCCTCCACCACTGCTCACGGACGCCGAAGCGGTACCGAGCAGGCCGAACCTCGACGAGGCGAGGGTCGCACCGGCCGACGTCCAGGGCCTGTCTCTCAGACCGAATTGGGCCGATTTCAGGTCGCTGTGGGCAGGCCATGTGCCCAGCAGATCTCCAGGGGCCGCGAGTCTGGGCACTGCGCCGAGGTGAGGGGGAAGGCTCCCCGCCTAATGGGGCGGCCGCAGCAATCGCAGAGCAGCCGGGTGCGGGCGCCGGCGTCCTCAAGGGTCCGAGCTGCCTCGACAGCGGCTTCGAACCAGCCGACTGCCTCGATCTCTACAGGTGCGTCGGCAAGCAGGAGCTTGCTGTTCCACAGGCTGAGGCCGGTGACCGTCCGTATCGCACGGACTGCCTCCGTTTCCCGGTCTCCTGCTTCTGTCAGCAGCACACGGAATCCTGGCTCTTCCACACATCCTCCCCGGCCGTCCACGAGCTGTCCGGCAAGTGGACCATCACGGCAACTGCTGAGTGCTGTGGGCGGGTGGACGATAGACCCAGCAGGCTACCGCCGGACCCAGATCAGGATGGCGGCGAGGTGGAGGGCGGCTTGGTAGGCCATGGCGAGCTTGTCCGTTCGCATGGCCAGACCTCGCCACTGCTTGAGCCGATTGATGCATCGTTCAACGGCGTCCCGCTGCTTGTAGGTCTCACCCTCGAAACCGGGTGGCCTGCCTCCGGCACGGCCCCGTTTCAGGCGGTGACCAACCTGGTCAGCGGGCTGCGGCATGACCGCCTTGATGCCGCGTCGACGCAGATGTCCGCGAATGGCGCGGGACGAATAGGCGCGATCTGCAAGAACGGCGACCGGTCGGGTTCTCGGTCTCCCGATGCCGCTCCGCGGGACCCGAATCCTTGCCATGATGGCCTCGAAGACAGGCGCGTCACCGGCCTGACCTGCGGTGACGTGGAAGCGTCGACGACCACTCCCGCCTCGCCTACAGCGAGATCCACCCCGACGAGAAGGTCGCGACCTGCGCGGCCTTCCTCACCCGCGCGGCCGCGTTCTTCCACGACCACGGCATCACCCGCATCGAACGAGTCCTGACCGACAACGCCTGGGCCTACCGCAAGGGCCTGGCCTGGAAGAACGTCCTGGCCGACCTCGGCGCGACCGGCAAGCTCACCCGCGCCTACCGGCCACAGACCAACGGCAAGGTCGAACGCTTCAACCGCACCCTGCTCGGGGAATGGGCCTACCTGCGGCCCTACACCTCGAACACCGAGCGGACCGAGGCCCTGGCAGACTTCCTCCACACCTACAACCACCACCGCTGCCACACCGCACTCGACGGACACCCGCCCATCAGCCGCGTCAACAACCCTGCGGGTCAATACACCTAGCGAGGCACGCGGTAGCGGAGGTAGACGACTCTCGAGACGAAGGTGCGGGTCTCGACGAGTTCGAGATCCACCCGGTGCCCACGCCGGGGGAAAAACGGAATCCCGCCGCCGAGCAGTACCGGGCAGACTCGGGCCCGGTACTCGTCGATCAGACCCAGCGCGGCCGCCTCGGCGGCGAGAGTCGCGCCGCCAATCGCGATGTGGCCCTCCCCGGGCTCGGTCCGCAACCGTTCGATCTCCTCCGCCAGGCCGCCGGAGGCCAGGCGGGCACGGCCCTGAACCGCCGACAGCGTGGCGGAGAACACCACCTTCGGGAGCTGCTTCCAGATCGCGGCCCACTCGAGCCTCACAGCGTCGAGCGTGGGATCCTGGTCGGCGGTCTCCCAGTACAGCATCGTCTCGTACAGCCGTCGTCCCAACAGGTAGACGCCGACCTCTCGGGTCTCGTCGGTGACGAAGCGAAAGAGCTCCTCGTCGGGCGGCGCCCAGGCGAAGTCGCCATCCGGCCCGACGATGTAGCCGTCAAGTGACACGTTCATCGAATAGATCACGCTGCGCATCAGAGGCCTCCTGGGTCACGGGTTCGACAGTACGGCTGCGAGACTTCCTCGATACGACGCCGGACGTCCCGGAGAGCCCGTCACGGCCCGCGCGAAGTATGGAACGAGCAGGCGCTGCGGGGGTGCGGAGCCGGCCGGCGGTCACTCGTTCGGCCCGTCAGCATCAACCGGCGTCGCCATGGGCGAACGCACACTGGTCGGCGTCGTTCCGCCGCCCTCGGTCGCACGACCACGTACTCGGGGTACGGGCGGAGGCCGGACGAGCGCCACGAACCGGAACCGGGCGTCGGTGTCGCTGCTGGGGGGCAGGGCTAGTCAGAGCCTCACAGCATGTGGTTGATCTTCTTCTCCCTCATCAGTTCCTCCAGTTCTGCGTCCGACAGCGGGTGCAGGGTGTCCAGGAGACGGCGTAGCCCTGACTCGTCGAGGGTCGGGCTGGTGACCTCGGCCTCCGCCGCCCCGTGCCGGCGGGTGAGCGTGACAGTGCCGCCGCCACCGGGGAACTCACGAACCGTGCGCATTTCGCCGTGCGCGTCGACCGCGCAGGTCATGCCCTCCTCCAGGAGCTCGGGGCAGACGGGTGCCGGTGTGAGCGGCGAGCGCAGCGTCAAGCCCACGTACGCGAACACGTCCTCCCGGGTGCCGCGGTAGTCCACGCTGAAGTGGCCGGGCCCGGCCTCGGCGCGGGACACCTGCATACCGGGTGGCGCGGCGCCCAGGTACAGCCGCTCCGGATGTTCCCGGTAGCGCGCGATCTCCGCCTGATGCTGGCGCTGCTGCGACTGCGCCGGGCCGACGACGCCTCCGTAGATCAACCCGGCCGCCACCGCAGCTACCGCCCCCAGCCGCACCCACCGGTTCGGCACGAAGAACGCCGCGGCCACGGCGTACGGCGCCCCCGACAAGGCGATCCTGGTAGCGGCGCTCCCCAGGTCGACGCGGCCACCGTAGGCGGCCAGACCCGCCAGGACGCCGAGCGTGCCGAGGACGAAGACCAGTCCCGCCCAGCCGAGCCGGCGCCGCCCGGAGCCGCACATCGGAACCACGGTCCGCACCGGTAGGCCGGCGGCGGCCAGCAGGCCCACCATCAGCGGCGCACCCAACGCGAAGAGCAGCGCCGCCGCTCCCGCCCCACCGCCCCAGGCCGTCATCAACAGCCCGAAGCCGAACGCCGGTACTGCGACCGTCATCACCGCCCAGATCAGCAGGAGGTGCAGAGCCGTCAGAGCCCGTTTGTCACTCGTCATACCGCTGATGCTGTCAACTGGTGCCCCAGAGCACATGAGTTCTCGTACTCACGTCCGGCCACTTTCCGCGGCCGCCCGTGCAGAGCGTTTCCGCCGAGCCGCCGGCTTCGCCGTACCGACCAACAGGAGCGGTGTCAACGGATTGTGACGAGCCCTCACCCGCGATACTTTCGGTGAGGGTCACGGACACGAGCCGTCCGGGGGAACGATGAAGATCGGCCTTGTTCTGCCTCTCTCCGAATATCCGTCGGGTCAGCCCTCGTACGCGGACATCAGATCGCTCGCCCTCCAGGCGCAGGACGCGGGCTTCGACTCGCTGTGGGTCTTCGACCATCTGCTGTTCCGGGGCGAGGACGGGACGAGCGAGGGCATCTGGGAGTCCTGGACCGTACTGGCGGCCCTGGCCGAGGCGACCGAGCGGGTCGAGCTCGGCTCGCTCGTGACGTGCACGGCGTTCCGCAATCCGGCCGTGCTGGCCAAGATGGCCGTGACCCTCGACGAGGTCAGCGGGGGACGTCTCATCCTCGGCCTGGGCAGTGGCTGGCACATGCCGGAGTTCGAAGCGTTCGGTGTCCCCTTCGACCACCGGGTGGACCGGTTCGAGGAAGCGCTGCAGATCATCGTTCCTCTGCTGCGGACCGGCCGCGCCGATTTCACCGGCCGTCATCACTGGTTGCGGGACGGCGAGTTGCGTCCCCGAGGGCCTCGGCCCAGCGGCCCGCCCGTCCTCGTGGGCGCGCACCGGCCGCGGACGATGGCGCTGGCGGCGCGGTACGCGGACCTGTGGAACTCCTGCTGGTTCGGCTCGCCCTCGGGTGCCGTGGAGGTCCTGGCGAGGGTCCGGGAGACCTGTGTGAAGGAAGGGCGCGATCCGGCGACGCTGGGTGTCACCCTCGGCGTCAACGTGAGCGTCGAGGGGGAGGACGGCCGCGGCGGGCAAGCCCCTCCGGGCGCGGACGTCCTGACCGGATCGCCGGCAGAAGTGGCCAGGGGCCTGCGCCGGTACGAGGCACTGGGCGTCTCCCACCTCGTCCTCAACCTCAATCCGCATCACCGGGAAGCCCAAAGCCGTCTCGCCGCCGCGCTGCGGCGGTACCGAGCCGAGGCCCGGCCGACCACAGAAAAGGTGAACCAATGACGTGGACCGTGGACGCATCAAGGGTGCGGCCCTTCCTGTCGGCCGCCGAACGGCGCGATGTCACCGGGTTGCTCACGGGAGCCCCGCAGCGCGGCCGGACCTTCTCCGAGCCGGGCACGCCGGACGAGCGGGGCGCCGCCCTCGTGGCCGCGCCGCACGAGGCGCGCAAGAGGTGGAAGGACGGCAAGGACCACAAAGACCTCAAGGACAACAAGGACAGCAAAGATTACAAGGACTACAAGGACGCCAAGGACTCCAAAGACAGCAAGGACGGCAAGGACGGTAAGGACGGCAAGGAAACCAAGGACTACAAGGATTCCAAGGACGGAAAGGACGGAAAGGAGGCGAAGGACTACAAGGACTACAAGGACTCGAAGGACACCAAGGACGGGAAGGAGGGCAAGGAGACCAAGGACTACAAGGATTCCAAGGACGGCAAAGACGGTAAGGACGGCAAGGACGGCTTCGACGGGGCCATGTCGCCTCCCGGGCCGGCCGCATTCGTGCGCCACCTCCCCGAGCCCCCCGGCTCGGACTCCGCTCCGGGCTCCGGCTCGGTCTCCGCTCCGGCCTCCGGCTCGGTCTCCGCTCCGGCCTCCGGCTCGGACCCCGGACCTGACCACGCCCCCGGCATGGGCGCCCGTCCTGCACGGGCGGACGAAGCCCGGGCGGAACCCCTCACGGAGGAGCAGGAGGCCGCCCTGGAGTTGCGGTCCTCGCGGATCAACCGGCTGCTGAGGAGGCGCGGTGTCGTCATCTGAGCCGCCCCGCGTCGACTTCTCCGGGTTGGTCGTCGTCGCCGACCCCGAGGACCCCGTTGCGACCGAGGTACGCGACTTCGTGGTCGAGAGCGGACACGAGGCCACGGTCCTCGACGTGTTCGACGCCGCGCAGATGTTCACCGTCACCGTCGACGACACCGCCGCCCCCGTCGTCGAGCCCGTCCTGCCGATGATGCTTCGGCTCCCCGCACCGCCCCTGCTCCGGATCAGTTTCGACGCCGAGTTCCAGCTCAACGAGTGCCTGGCGCACCTGTGGGCCGTCGCCGCTCTGACCTCGGCACCCGTGATCAACCGTCCGGCGCCGGGCGGCCTCGGCACCAGCGTCTCCGCGTCCGCGGCCCTCACCGAACTGCGGGCCGGACTGCCCGTCGGCTCGGTGGAGGTGTTCTCCACCCGGCCCCCCGAGCCCGAAGGGGCGGTGGACGCGGCGGGGGAGTCCGGAGGCGGGGAGGGCAGCCAGTGGTGGGTGCAGGACCTGGCCTCGTGGACGACGGCCCCGTGGCCGCAGCGACCACCCGGATCCGGTCCCTACCGCGCGAGGTGGTCGGACCCCGATCCCCTCTTCGAGAGCGTGGTGGTCCTCGGCGACCACGCATGGCCCTGCAGCGCCGTCGAACTCGACGGCCTCCGCCTGGAGGAGCGCAGCACCGAGATCGTCGCGCAACTCGGTCTCCAACTGGCCTCCGTGGTCTGGCGGATCTCCCCGGACCTCGACCGGGCCAGGCCGGTCGTGGTCGAGCCGTTCCCCGACGTGGAGCAGCTGCGCATGGTCTGGCTCGGGCTCGGCCCACGACTTTTGAAGGTGCTCTTCCCGTGATCTACACCGTCGGACTCGCCTCCGAAAGCACGATCGCGCATTTCACCGCCGCCGCCGAGGCCCGCGGCGTCCAAGCCGAGCTCGTCGACCTCCGGGACGTGGTGCGACAGGGCCACTGGCGGCTGACCATCGGCGGGGACCGCCGGGCGCTGCTCGGCGACCACGCCCTCGACCCCGAGGGGTCGTACTACTGCCGCATCAACGACCTGTCGGCCCTGCAGGAGGACCGCGAGCAGGCCTTGCGCTGGCGCTGGCTCACCACGTCCCTGACGGCCTGGCTGGACCACATCCCCGGCCTGGTCGTCAACCGCCCCTCGATCCGCTCCGACAACGGGTCCAAGCCGCTCCACGAATGGTCGCTGACCCGAGCCGGTTTCAGGGTGCCCCCCAGCACCACCAGTTCCTCGCCGCAGCGGCTGCGGGCCTTCGCCGAGGCCGGGCCGACGCTCGTCAAGGCGGTGTCGGGAGTACGGGCCACCAGTCGGCTCCTCCACCCCGGAGAGCTGGCCGACTTCGACCCGTGGCAGGGGCCGGTACACCTGCAACGCTACGTCGAGGGCCGGGACGTCCGCGCCCACGTCGTCCACGACCGGGTGCACGCCGAGGAGATCGTCTCCGGCGCGGTGGACTACCGCACCGACTCCGACGCGGTGTTCACCCCGTGTGAGCTTCCCGCACCCCTCGCCGCGCAGGTGGTCCGCCACACGGCGGACCTGGGCATGTCCTTCGCGGGCTGGGACTTCAAGGTCACCGAGGACGGTACCCACTGGTGCCTGGAGGTCAACCCCATGCCGGCGTACGACTGGTACGACCGGCGCCTCGGCGGTGACATCACCGCCTCGCTTCTCGCACTGCTGCAGCGGAGGCACTCGTGATCGACCGGCTGACCGTACTCACCGAAGCCGAAAGCGCCGCAGTCCGCGACGCCGTGCACGGCCTGCGCGAGCACTGGATCCCGCGCGGCCCGGAGCCCGCAGCGTTCTTCACCCTGGGCACGCCCAGCTACCTCGACCTCGCCGAGAACCCGGAGGCCGGCGAGTACCAGAAGCGGGCCGACGCCTCCAGGCCGCTGCTGTGGGAGTCCTTCGGCCGGCTCTATACCCGGCTCGCGGACCTCCTCTCCCGACACCTCGGCGCCCCGGTCCACTATCCCGAGCACCTCGCCATGCCGGGCTTCCACGTGTGGCTGGCCGCCGCCGTGTTCACCAAACCCAAAGCACCCGTGCACTTCGACATGCAGTACCGGGCCTTCACCTGGCCGCCCGGGACCGACGTGACCCGTGTGCTGTCCTTCACCCTGCCCCTCAGGCTCCCGGCGGCCGGCGGCGGCCTGAACCTCTGGGACGCGACCTACGAGGAGTTCCGCCAGGCCTCGGAGAAGGGCTGGATCGAAGGCGCCAGCGACCTCAAACGCTTCCACACCCAGCAGTACGTCCCCTACACACCAGGCGAGATGGTGATCCACTCCGGCCACACCCTGCACCAGGTCGCCCCCAGCACCCGCGTCGAACCGGACGACGAGCGGCTCACCCTCCAGGGACACGGGGTGTGGTGCGACGGACGCTGGCTCCTGTACTGGTGACGATGCGCCGCTACGGCGAACCGAGACGCGGATCGGGTCAATCAGAGCAGGCGGGGGCTGGGTTACGCGCATTAGGCCTCGGCCTCGGCTTCGGCCGTGGCCGCTCCGGCTCCCCGGGGGCGCGGGCCGGGGGAGCGGGGCAGCGCCGTGGTGTCGCCGATCTCGCGCGGCGGCCGGCTACGGGGCGGACGCGCGTCAGGCCTGGGCCGCCGCCAGACCTGTGTCCTCGTCCGGCAGCGGGACGTGGCCTGCCGCCTTCTGTACCGTGGCCTCCAGCTCGCCGCGGTCCAGACCGAGCGTCTCCGCATAGTGGTCCAGGGCCGTGTCCAGCAGCCACCAGGGCTCGCGCGCGTCTTCCCACGCGTCCCGCCAGATCACGTGCTGCTCGTCGGTCCACTTGGCCGAGTCGCCGAGTTCCTCCTGCAGACGCAGCACATCAGCGTGCGCTTCGTCGGTCGCTTCCTGCAGTTCGACGAGTTCGTCCAATGCGTCAGACAGTTCGATTTCCATGCCGAGATCTTAAGCCTGGAGACCACCCCGGCTCGCAGCTCCGCGGGACCGCTCGGGGCACCCGAGTGCGTGCGCCGAAACGCCCTGGAGCCGCCGGTCCAGGCCCCGGTCAGTCGGGTCCCGGGGCCCTGATCCGCCGCGGTGTCGTAGGCGGCGCGGGGCCTCCGCGATGGCGGACCGGTAACGCCCGGCCCAGCCCACCAGCCCACCAGCCCGGTCAGCGAGGTGTGGAGTTCTCGGGCCATGGGGGTGGGCTGTACGTCGAGCGGGCTTTCTTGTCAGCGCACCTGACCGCTCTTCGGCCCGATGCCTTTGAGCCCGGCCGGAGTTCCGTCCGGGGCGAATGAGTGGTGGAAGGTGAAGGCGTGCGGCGCGGAGCCGTGGTCGTGGAGGTGTTCCAGCCTGGACACCCCGTCCTCCCAGGTGGGTATCACACCGTCAGGGACCCACCAGCACACGTAATTGGGGTGTGCGGTCCTCTCGAACCAGTCGTGACGCCTGTTCAGCGCTTCACGGTGCAGACCGGTGTAGACCGCGTCGACTGCGGGGCGCAGGTCGGCCCAGAGTGAGAGGGTCGTGGCCAGGGCGATGGTTTCCCCTGTACGGCCCTTTCCGTACCACGCCGGTACGGCGAACTCTCCCCATGCACCCCAGTCCGCCTCGAAGAACACGCCCCGGTCACCGTCTGCCGCTTCGGCGCGCGCGAGGTATCCGGGGTGCTGACTGATCTTCCGGTAGACGGCCTCACCGGTCTCGTAGAACTCGCGCGTGAGAGGTGCGGGATCGGCGAGAGGTGACTTCAGGACGCCGAATGTGTACAGCGCAAGACGGGGCATGCGTCTCTCCCTGGTTGGGGTTGCTGGTGTGAACCGTGGGCGATCGCCGCGACCAGGTGAAAGTAGCTGCCTCTACAGCCCATGTCGAAGTTGCGTTTTCCCTGTCCAAGTGGCCTCTTGCACCGGTCATTGCGGGTCGCGGGCACCGGCGTGGCCGGATCGCCCTGGGGGCCTGCGCGGGCTCAAGGATCGTCAACCCTGCGGCCCCCGGACGTGGCGTGCCGCAGCCACTGGCCCGCAGGGTCGCGGCCCGGTCCGACCTTGGTGGTGCGGGCCCGGTCAGCGCCCAACGCGCCGGCCGATCCGTCCTCTACTCCCGCACCGCCGCGGCCGAAACCCTTCTCCAAGCCGCCTCTGCTTGCGACTCGGTCCCCCAAAGGATTTCCGGTGCCAACCGCTTAGCTTGTTCTTTATGGTCTGGACCGGTCGCGTTCGATGATGCTCTCGGGGTGTCGGACGGTTTTGCGCACGTCGTAGCGGGTGGCGGGCCGCTGGTTCTTCGAGCCGAGCGGCCTGCCGGGGCCGGGCCGGGTGGGTTTGCGCGCACGGGTCGGGCATGGCAGGTGGGGGCGGATGTTCCTGAACCCCCGACGGGCCCTGGCCGGGGTGGGCCTGGATCATCAGGTGCTGGTCCCGGCCTCGACCGAAGGTGTGGCAGAACAACCGCTCCGGGGCTGCACTCCCCATCGGGGCGCAGCCAGTTGCTCACGTCCACTGCCAGGCCAAGTCGCCCGCTAGGGCTGTCGACTGGGGCAGTTTGGCCAGTGTCCGCCACAGCTGCCGAGCATCGACGCGGCCGTGATTCAGCACGTCGTACAAAGCGCCCTGCCCGCGGCGATGCTCGGCCAGCAGCGTGAGGTCCGCAGGCGTAGTCACCGGGCCGTCTGCGCAGAGCAGGGCGTCCATCAGCTCGAACAATTCGTCACGCCGTGCGGTCAGGCAGGGGTAGAAGTCGCTCCGGAAGCGTGACGCTGCCGCGAACGCTTCCCGCTGGGCATCAAGTTGCGGCAGGCTCATCCTTACGGCCTTCGTCCGGCTCGGTGCATTCCTTGGTCGGAGCACAGAATCGGGCGAAGGCCGCTGGTCTGTCAGGCGAACTCCCAGGTGGGGGAGCCAATCGACGGACCATTCGAACCGTGGAGTTTGGCGGGGCTGACCGCCTTGCAGCGAAGGGGGAGCCAGTGAAGACAAGGCAGAAGGGCCGCGGCGTTCCCGACCCGCACGTCCCCTGGAACGAGGTCGTACCAGGACTCTGGATGGGTGGTCACCACTGGACCGATGCGCAGGGCGAGAGCCATGCGGCGGTCGTTGGGAACCAGTTCGGCCTTGTGATCAGCCTGTTTACACGCCCCGGTCACGGACCCGGTCCGGGGATCGATCACGTTGTCGCGGAGATTCCCGACGGACCGCTCAGCGCCGAGCAGATACACACAGTCCAGAAGCTCGCACGCACCGCCGTCCAGGCCGTCCGGGACGGGCGTGCCGTCCTGGTCCGCTGCCACTCCGGCTACAACCGCTCCGGCCTCGTCGTTGCGCAGGCCCTCATCGAGTCGGGCGAGGAAGCAACAGCAGCCATCAAGACCATCCGGCAGAAACGATCTCCCTGGTCCCTGAACAACCGGATCTTCGAGGAATACCTCACCACCGGACTCGGCGTCGCCTACCTCCTCGCCGATCTCGACACACTCGCCTGACCGGATCGAGGTTGCAGAACAAGCTTAGGATTTGTCCGTGATCGGTGACCTGCAATGCGTAGGGCTGGACTGCTCGGACCCGGCGGAACTTGCCGTGTTTACCAGTCGCTGACCGGTGGGGCCGTCAACCAGCTGGACAAGCAGCGGAGTTGGCGATGACTGGGCGACACTGCACACACGGCCAGGTCTCGCCCTCGCCCTCCAGCAGGCGGCGGAGTGCCGGCCCCCCGCTGTGACCCGAGCCGTCCCGGCCCCAGCAGTTCCATCTGGATTTCGGTGTCGCGGACCTGGACCGAGCCCAGGATCAGGTGCTGGTGCGGGGAGCGCGCCGTGGGACGGGGGCTCTGATGGGCGGAGTTGGGTCGGCTCGCCCCACGGTGCGCGCCGGCTCGGACTCCAGGGCAAAGGTGAACAGGTCTCTCGCCGTGGTCATGTACGGCACCCCGGTCGTCGGCCGCCCCCGCGTCCCCGAACGGGACGGGGGTGCGGCTCGAGTTTTGCTCCTGGGCTTGCTCCTGGGCGCCCAAGACGCTGAGAAGACCATCGCCACAGCTATTCCTCGAAAGGGATGAAACCGGCGAGCGAAGACCAGTCCAGGGGACGCGCGATCGTGGCCAGTCGGGCGAAGGGATCCTGCGCAGCCGTTTGGAACCACATGATCGAGAGCGCCGTATGTCCAGGCTCGGCAATGCCCTCGGGCGTCCACGGAGACGTCAGTCGAGCGTGCACGGCTTCTCGGGGCAGCCATTCCTCGACCCGCCCCTCCACATCGGCTCGGAGCTGGTCGAGATCGTGCACGTACAAGTACGGCGTCGCTGCCATTGCCTTCTCGATGCCCATCAGACGAAAGCGCCGGTGCAGGTACGGCGTTCCTTCGAGCATTCCTTCACGGTCGTCGCTCACCGTGAGGGCGCGAAGCTCGGCGCGTACGTGTCCCACCTGATAGCAACGCAACGCGTCGTTCTGCCTCTGGATCATGGCCAGAGGGTAGATGCGTAGGCCGGGCGCACCAAACGACGTGTTGCCGAGCCGGATACGCGGGCTGGTGCGGGCCCCACGGCCGTCGGATCAGTGTCCCTTGCCGAGCGCGGCTGCCGCTTCCGTGGCCACGTCGTAGGCGCCAGCCCGGCCCCGGTCGATGTCGCCGTCGACCGGGGCGTACCGGACCGCGACGATCACATTGCTCCGGCGGAAGAAGACCTCGTTGATCATCCGGTTCCCGCTGCTGGGATACCGGAGGCGGGAGAACGCCTCGTCGCCGAAGTCCGACAGGTCCGTCGTCGACGGACCCATCTTCCCCTGAGGCTCCTCCTTCGTGCGCTGGAAGCTGAGCCGTGCGTCGTCCACCCCCAGCCGGGTGACCTGCACCTGCAGGACGGGCTGCGCGTCGCTGCCGAGGCCGGGCCCCGCCCAGTTGCAGGAGGACTTCGCCTCCACCCCGTCCGTCGGCCCGGACAGCAACCGGGCGGCCGTCTCCGCCGTGACGAGTGCGCAGGGACGCGGGTCTGCGTCGAAGTCGCCCCGCTGCGTCGGGTCCTGGTAGAGCCAGACGGCGAGGACGGCGACCGCGGTCGCGGACGCGGCCAGCGCGATGCGGGGCGCACGGTTGGGGCGCGAGGGGGACACCATGGCCGCAGCGTAGCGCGGACAGTTGAGGGTGGCGTGTGAGAGGGAACGGGCAGCGCAGTCATCCCCGTGACCGATCCCTCTCCGCGGCTCAGGCGGCTCAGGCGGTTCAGACAACGTCCCCGCCGATCTGCGCTTGCCTCCCTCGCACCTACGCGGGCCGGGGCGATCGGGCGCGTACGGATGGACGTGCGCAGGTGAGACGGCGTGGTGCCGACGGGGCAATGGGGCTGCGGATGAGGCTTCGGTTGTGCCGGATGTGCCGGATGAGCCGGATGTGCCGTAGCCGGGCGGGACGACCGGCATCAGGAGGTGGAAGGGCATGCGTGTTCTGGGCCGTTCGCAAGTCGAGGCCCTGCTCGACGTGGACGCTCTGATCGATGCGCTGGCTCCGGCGATGGTGGACCTCAGTGCAGGCCGTGCCTCGGTACCCGACCGCGTCGCCGCTCTGGTGCCCGAACGCGACGGCTTCCTGGCGGCCATGCCGGGATTCCTCCCGTCGGCCGGAGCACTCATGACCAAGCTGGTGTCGCTCTTCCCGCACAACGACGCGGCGCGGCTGCCCACCCACCAGGCGCTGATCGTGGCGTTCGATCCGGATACCGGCCAGCCCGCCGCGCTGCTGGACGGTACTGCCATCACCGCAGCGCGGACCGGAGCCTGCTCCGCGCTGTCGGTGCGCCTGTTGGCGCGCGAGGACGCGACGGTACTGGCGCTCCTGGGCACCGGCGTGCAGGCGCGGTCCCACGCCCGGGCGATCTGCCGGGTCCGCCCGATCCGGGAGATCCGCGTGGCCGGCCGGGATGCGGGGAAGGCCGCTGACCTGGTCGGGGAACTCTCCGCCGTACTCGAGGGGGAGGGCCGAGTGCGGGCCGTGTCCAGTTACGCCGAGGCGCTCGACGGCGCGGACATCGCCGCCGCGACCACACACGCCGTCGAACCCGTGATCCGCCGCTCCTGGCTGACGCCTGGGGTGCACATCACGTCAGTGGGCTACAACCCGGCCGGCCGTGAGATCGACGACGCCACCGTCGTCGAGGCACTGGTGTGCGTCGAATCGCGGCAGGCCGCACTTGCCCCGCTGCCCGCGGGCAGCAATGACCTGCTCATGCCGATCCGGGACGGCCTCATCACAGCCGACCACGTACACGCCGAGCTGGGCGAACTCATCAGCGGCAGCAGACCAGGACGTACCGCCCCCGACCAGATCACCCTCTACAAGTCGGTCGGTGTGGCGGTGCAGGACGCGGCGGCCACGGCTCTGGTCCTCGCCGCCGCCCGCATGCAGTCACTGGGCGAGGAGATCACGCTGCGGTGATGCCGCATCAGCCGGTGACGGTCCCGCCGCCCGGCGACTGGACACGTCTCCTCGGCTGGGGGAGCAGGGCAGCGCCGGGGGCCGCCACCCCCTCGCGGTGGCGGCCCTCCCTCGCGTCGCCGCTTCGGCCGTTCCGCCGGTCGGGACGCGGGTGTCGCCGCTACGTGAAGGGCTTGCAGGTCTCGGTGACGAGTCGTCCGTCATGGTGTTCGTGGTCGTTGTAGGTGATGCTCTTGCCGTCTCGGTTGAACGTGAGCGTGCCGCCCTCGCCGTCTTCGACCGTCTGCCCCCGGTGGAGAACGTGGCTGATGAAGTGTCCGCTGCCCCCGGCAACGACGGCCTGGTCGTGATCGATGATCACGAAACCGTCTCCGACCGCGCAGTACGGCATCCCCGTGATGTTCCGGTCGAGCGCGGTGCCGACCCTGTACTCGGGACCGGGGGGTGTCGGCGCGGTGGCTGCGCTCGCGCCGGCCGCGCCGCCGGCGGCCAAGACGGTGGCGAGGAGGGCTGCGGTGGTCAGGCGAAGGTACGCGGTCATGTCAGTCACTCCTTGACGTGGGGGTCGGGCTCGTGGTGGGCGCCGTCGGGCCGGGTCGGTCCGTGCGCGTTCAGGAACTCAGGAACTCAGGACGACCTGAGCCTTCGGATCGTTCTGGTTGACGCACGCGATGTACGGGTTGGGGGAGCCCTCGCGGCTCGCGCACTTCCAGGCCACGCCGTCGACCCGTACGATCACGGGCTCGTCACCGGTGGGGTTCTGCCGTGTTGCCGCATGAAATGCCTTGGCCACCTTCAGGGCTGTGGAGCAGCTGGCCCCGCCAGTCCTGAGGACGGCCAGTCCGCCGTCCCATCCGGGGCCGCAGTACTCAAAGCGTTCGACGCCGGATCTGCCGGCGCGGGCAGGTTCCTGGTCAGTGGCTCCGACGGCTCCGGCGGGGCCGGCCAGTACCGCCGCCAGTGCGGCACCGCTCGTGACGACGATGGCGGATCTCCTGATGAAGCCCATCCTGGTCTCCTTCATGCACGTGGTCTGCTGATGGGGGACGCAGGCGGGCCGGACCGGCCGTTGCCCTGATCCGGCCCGCTGCTGGTCAGCCGTCGGCGGACGGCGGCGTTGCGATGTCCGCGGCGCCCTGCTCGGAGGTGGGGCCCGCCACGGGAGACACCTCGTCGTCGGAGCTCGGGTTCGGGGCGGGAACCGGCTGCACGACGTCGTCCGCGGACGGGGAGGCGTCCGGATCCGGGTCCGGATTCGGGTTCGGGTTCGGGTTCGGGTTCGGGTTCGGAGCGGGTACGGGCGGCGCGACCTCATCCGGGTCGGGCTTCGGTGCCGGGACCGGCTGGACCTCGTCCTCACCCGGAGTGGGGTTCGGGATCGGGGTGATGGGTCCGCCGCCGGGCCGGGGCTCGTCAGGGTTGCCGGGAGCCCTGCCCCGCTCGGCCCAGACGCTGCCCTTGTACGGATGGAAGCTGTAATTCACCCCGTGGTGCCGGAAGACGGTGCTCTTGGAGCTCAGGGTGGCGATCTTCCTGCCGTGGAAGAAGATTGCCGCCTCATAGCGGTCACCCACCTTGTAGATCTTGGCCACGGCCCCGTCCGGGAGCCGCTGGGTTTTCACCAGCCGGCGCTGGGGCCCCGAGACCGCGACGGCCGGGCGGGCAGTGGCGCCGTCCTGCGCGGACGGCTGTGCGGATGCCACCGCTCCGCTTCCTCCGATGGCGGCCAGAGCCCCGAGGGCGACGACGGCGGTGCGAAGCGAGCGGCGGGTGGATGCGATGCGTCGCATTTCGAATTCCCCTCATGGGCGAAAAGGAGCTTGATTTCCTTTCCTTCGACACCTCCCACGCTACGGATGTGAGGGCTGCGTCCGTATCGACCTAAGGGATAGAGATTCATGTAGCCGAAAGTCGCATCACCGCATGTGGTGGACCTGCCACGGAATGTGCGGCCAAAGCAGCCGCTGTCTGCTGTTGTCGATGGTGCGGTGTGCGCATGGATTCGGCCATATGAGGTCGGCATGGCGCGCTCGGCCGTCCGGTCAGCCACTCCGGGCGACCGGGCTGCGATATTGCGTCGTCATGGAGGCACAGATGAGAAAGGACCCCGGCATAAAGAGAGGGCGGAAGGGCGGCCTGCTGCGTTCTCGGGCCGGGCGGGCCGCGACGTGAACATCCTCGGGCGCGGGGTCCAGGAGCACCCACCATGGTCCGCCCGGGTGAAGGTCACGGTGGCAGCGGCCCTCCTGGGACTGACGGCGGTCGACGCCCTCGTCCTGGAGCACCTGCGGGCGGCGCAGGCCATCCTGGTGACCGGCTGCGCGGTGATCGTCTGCGTGTGCGCCGTGCCGGTGGAAAGGGTTTCCCTGACGGTGCGGGGCACCGTCGCGGCTGTCGTCTCCTGGACGGTCACCCTCCTGCTGGTGACGGACGACCACCCGGTCTCCGTGGTCGGTATCGGCGAGATCGCCGGCCTGCTCGTGCTCCTGGCGGCCGTCCTGTGGCGGGGAACGCCCAGAGCGGCTCTGATCCTGGGGCCTGCCCTCGCCGTGGCCTGCGCCGCCGTGCCCGCACGGGACGCGGACCCGCACGAATGGACGCTCGCCTTCACGCTCATCACCGCGCTCGTCGCGGCGTTCTCGCTCCTCTTGCGCGCCCAGTCCGAGCAGCGCGTCCGCGATCTCGACGCGCTGCGGTCGGCCGAACGGCGTGCGCTGGCCCGGGAACTGCACGACGTCGTTGCCCATCACGTCACGGGGATCGTCGTGCAGACGCGAGGGGCACGTTTCGCCCCCTTGGACGCCTCTGCGATGGACGCGGTACTGGAAAGCATCGGGCGTGAAGCGGAGGAGGCGCTCGGCGCCATGCGCCGCCTGGTGGCCGTGATGCGCCGCTCGGAACCCGCTCAGGGGGCCTCACGGGCGCAGGCCGGCGGAATCCGCGAAGTGAGGGAGATGGCCGCCGCGTTCGCCGCTCACGGTCCGGCCGTCGACGTCGCCATCGACGAGAAGCTGGAGGCCCGCCTCCCCGCCGACGTGACGGCAGGAATCCACCGCCTCACCCAGGAGGCCCTCACCAACATCCGCAAGCACGCCGCCGATGCCACGCGGGTGTGCATCGCGCTGACGTCCACCGGGGGAGCCCTGGAACTGAAAGTGACCGACGACGGCCGACACGGCGTACCGCTGCCCGAGCCGGCCCGCGGCGGAGGCTTCGGCATCGAGGGGATGCGCGAGCGCGCGGCCGCGATGGGAGGACGGCTCGACGCCGGCCCGCTGCCCACCGGGGGCTGGCAGGTCAGGGCACGACTGCCCTTCAGCCCCGGCACCACCGACGCACGGCGGGACTTAGACGACAGGACCTAGGAACGCCCCTGGGACAGGCCGCTCTCCCATGCCCACAGCGCCACCTCGACGCGGTTGCGGGCGTCCAGTTTGGCCTGCACGCGAGCCAGGTGCGCCTTGATGGACGAGACCGACAGGTGCAGCTCATCCGCGATTTCGGCGTTGGTCCGTCCCTGGGCCGTCAGCACGACGACCTCCTTCTCCCGCTCGGTGAGTTCCTCGCGCGGCGGGCGCCCGCCGGAGACGGGACTTCTTCCGGCGGCCATGTCCGCAAGGAGCCGGACGGTGACGGCCGGCGAGATGAGCGAGTCTCCGGCAGCGGCAGCGCGTACCGCCTCGACCAGGAGGGCGGGGCTGGCGTCCTTGAGGAGGAAACCGCTCGCACCGTAGCGCAGAGCGGTCCGTACGTATGCGTCGTCATCGAAGGTGGTGATGATGACCACCTGAGGTCGCCGACCGTCCTCCGCGCCGGACGCCCCGTCCTGACGCAGGAGCCTGGTGACTTCGAGCCCGTCCAGACCCGGCATCTGGATGTCGGCCAGCAGTACGTTGGGACGAAGCTCCCGTACTGCCGCCAGGGCCTCATGGCCGTCCGCGACGTCGGCGAGGACCTCGATGCCGGGACTGTTGTCCAGAATCATCCGGAACCCCGTGCGCACCAGCTCCTGATCATCGGCGATCACCACGCTGATCGACATGCGCGCATCCTCATCTCCTGGCCGCGGAACGACCGGCAGCCGTAGGGCCCCGGAATGGCGGCCCTGAACGGAGGCCTCCTCAGTTGTACGACAGCGCGGCGCCGTGGGGCAGCGTCCGGCCGGCGCGGCGTGTCGACGGGTGGACTCGCGGGCCAGCGCCCGCTCGAGGGCAGCGGCCGGCCCGCCTCCGCGTCGCCGCTACCGCTTCGGATCCGTTCTGCGCTGGGTGACGCGGGTGACGCGGGGGACGCGGCTGGGCCCCGACCCCGGGGAGGGGGATCGGGGCCCAGCCGATGGGACGCCCTCGGGGCGGCCGCGTTTGGTTCTGTTTCAACCTAGTGCCGGAAGGCGTCCTTGACGTCTTCCTTGGCCTGGCGCGACTTGCCCTTGGCCTGGTCGGCCCGGCCCTCGGTGGTCATCCGCTCGTTGCCGACGGCCCGGCCGACGGTCTCCTCGACCTTGCCCTTGGCCTGCTCGGCGTGCGCCTTGCTCTTCTCCGTGCCCGACATGGGGACCTCCTCGTGTAGTACCGGATTGGTCGTGGCCGCTCTCCTGCTCCCGATCGAGACTCCCAAACCCTGCCGTGCGATCGGGGCCGGTGTTCCGGGCCGCGTGGTCGGGTTCGATGGTTGGCGCTGTCGGACTCCTCACCTGCGAGGACCCCCTCCGGCCAGGCCGACGGCGAGGCGATGAGCTTCCGCTGGAATGGCCGGCCGACGGGCGGCCACGGGCCGACGAGATCCGAAGGCTGGTGGCCAGTCCCCGAGTTCTTCGTCAACAGGGTCGCCGCCCTCACCGAGACCGGCTCGCTCGTCCTCGCCTCGGGCCGCGGCAGCCAGCTCCCGGCCGACGCGGGCGGCGCCGCCCACGCGCTCTGGAGGAGCTAGGGGCGGGGACGGACGTAGGGCCGGGTCATGATCTCCATGTTGTGGCCGTCCGGGTCGTCGAAGTAGGCGCCGCGACCGCCGAACAGACGGTTGATCCGGCCGGGCTCGGTGTGGCCGGGGTCGGCGTAATAGGTGACACCGACCGCCTCCAGGCGGGCGATCATCGCCTCGAACTGCTCGTCGGGCACGAGGAAGGCGTAGTGCTGCGACTGGATCGGCTCGTCGCGCTTCTCGTAGTAGTCGAGCGTCACGCCGTTGCCGAGGTCGACGGGCAGGAACGGCCCGAACGGGGCGCCGACCATCAGACCCAGGATCGCGGCGATGAACTCGGCTGACAGGTTCCGGTCGCTGGCGTAGACGGCAGTGTGGTTCAGCTGGACGGCTGTCGTCGGCAGCTCGGATGCGTGGGGGTGCTGCTGGGCATGGGACATGAGCGGTGTGTGTCTCCGGTCTTGAGATCTGCTGGGATGGGGCACCGCGCGCGGGCGCCGGAAGCAAAGACGCGGAGAAGGGGGGCGGGCCTCTTGCCCGCCTCGTGCTCACGCCGAGGCCGGGAGCCTCACTCGTGCATGGCCCATGGCCGACCCGGCAGTCACCCGACCGACCTTAGTGATCACCACGGGCGGGGGCAATACCGTTTCCAGGCCTTGCTCCACCTGCATCGCCCCGAGGCGCGGGACTCGTCAACCTCACGGTCAAACTTTCGACGGTCAGGAAAAACCGGCGAAGTCCAGGCCGGGAGTGCCGTAGGGTGGAGGTTACCGACGCGGGGTGGAGCAGCTCGGTAGCTCGCTGGGCTCATAACCCAGAGGTCGCAGGTTCAAATCCTGTCCCCGCTACTCCTCAGACGGGCCCGGATCTTTCCAAGATCCGGGCCCGTCTGCGCTCTCAGGCCCCGGCCCCCGCGCCTGCCCTGGTTCCTGACCCGCGGCTGGGCCCGACGCAGATACGTCCTGCGCTTCGATGTCAGCGGCTTCTGGCCGTCGTCGAGCGCCATGGTGACAGGGTGTGCCAAGTGGGTCCCTGGCTGTCACAGCCCCAGGGAGATGGCCAGCCGGGTCATTTCCGCCGTGGTGTTGACGCCCAGCTTGGCGCGGATGCGGCGGAGGTAAGCGTCCACGGTGTGCTTGGACAGTCCCATGTTGCGGGCCGTCTGCAGGTAGGTGCGGCCTGCGGCGATGTGGCGCAGGGCTTCCTGCTCCCGCGGCGCCAGGGCGGCTGCGGAGTCCTGGGTCTGCGGGATGGTGAGGGTGAGGCTCATGGGATTTCCTCCGCCTGATCGGCCAGGTCATCACTGCTCGCGCCCTCGGAAGCAGCGGGCTCAAATGCCCGTTTTGTCTCTTACTGAAAAGATTGGCCCGGCACCTTCGCGAACGTGTCCGCCGACTGTCACAGGCGTGTGACAAGCCCTGCCTGCTCCGCGCGCGAGGCTCCGGCAGGGGCTCGACGCGACACGGGGGCGTCGTCCGGTTGCGGCTTCGGGGCGTAGTGGCGGGAGAGCCAACAAATGGGCGCCGGTCGGCAGCGTCACGCGGTGTCCTCATGCCGCTACCGAAACGAAGCGGGCGCGAGCCCCTCACCCTGATCACGGCGCCCACGCCCATCCCTCTCGAGAGCCGGCACGTTTCTGCGGTGAATCCCTGCCGCCAGGTGGGTGAGCGTGCAGGGACAGCCCTGCCGCCCCCGCCCGGGGGCCGCTACAAAGCGCGCGTGATCAAAAACCTCGTGCGGAGCGTCCCGGCGCTCCTCCTTGCCTTCATGTCGTTGCTCCCCACCGCCGCCCCCGCCTCGGCGGCCGTCCATCAGCACGTCCATCAGCACACGGCGCCTGCCCCCGACCCCGTCATCTTCGTACACGGCTGGAACCCCGACCCCTCCCCCTGGCAGACCATGGCAACCCGCTTCCAGTCCGACGGCTGGCCGGCCGGCCACCTCGACCAGTGGAGCTACAGCTCCAGCCAGTCGAACGCCACGACCGCTGCGCAGCTTGCCGACGAGATCGAGCACGTCCTGGCTCGCACGGGTGCCAGCAAGGTCGACGTGATCACCCACTCCATGGGATCCCTGTCCTCCCGCTATTACCTCAAGAACCTCGGCGGCGCAGCCAAGGTGGACGCGTGGGTCTCGTTGGCCGGGCCCAACCACGGCACCGAGATCGCACGCTGGTGCGGCGGCGCTCCCTGTATCGAAATGCGACCGGGCTCCAGTTTCCTGAAAGACCTCAACTCCGGTGACGAAACTCCAGGCAGCACCCGGTACGCCACCTGGCGCTCACCGTGCGACAACGTCATCAACCCCGCCGACAGCGTCGCTCTGACCGGGGCACTCAACACCACCACCGCCTGCCTCGGCCACAGCGCACTGCGCACCGATCGAGCCGTTTACGAGGAGGTCAAGGCCCACGTCCGATAGGTCGTCCTGGTTGCGCCTTTTCCCAGCCCCTGATCCCCGCCATCCGCCGCGGCGGTCCGGGGCGGATGGGGAGCCGCCTGAACTCGTCATCAGAGCGATATGAGCGGGGAAAGTGGCCCCATGCCGACCGGCCCTGTGCGCCGGGGCCCCCGGGGGCCGGCGCGGTGTTTCAGTCGAGGCGCTTGGCGGAGGTGATGTAGACCGGGTCGGACGGAACGTCCTGCATGCCGTTCTTCATCGTCGTGGGGACGTTCACGATCTGGTCGACCACGTCCATGCCCCTGGTGACCTTGCCGAAGACGGCGTAGCCGGCGTCACGGCCGGGGTTGAGCATGTGGTTGTCCGTCACGTTGATGAAGAACTGCGAGGTGGCCGAATCGGGGTTCGCGGTGCGGGCCATGGCTACAGTGCCTCGAGCATTGTCCAGACCGTTGCCGGCCTCGTTCCTGATCGGGTCCAGGGTGGGCCTCTGGACCATCAAGTCGGTGAAACCGCCGCCCTGGATCATGAAGCCCGGGATCACGCGATGGAAGATCGTGTTGGCGTAGAACCCGTTGTCGACGTAGTGAAGGAAGTTCTCCACGGAGACCGGCGCCTTCACGGCGTCGAGTTCGAGTTCGATCTCCCCGAAGCTGGTGACCAGCAGAACGTGGGGCTGCTGTTCGCTCATGGTCGTCTCCTGTCCCCGTTGTGGGTTGGTGATCATCCTTGGCGACAGCCTGCACCATCCAGGGAGCGGAGAGGCGCCAATCCAGCCGCGCCGATGCGTTTCTCACACGAAGTGGGTGATACCCGCTGCGGGGGGAGTTGCGCTGCCCTCGGCAGTGGGGGTGTTGCGCTGTCGCCCGGCCGCGTGGGGCGGGCGACATCGGTTCCAGGATCGCCCACTATGCGTCGGTCAAACCGAACCGCCGGGTCACCGCCCGGGTGGCCACGCGGTCTCCGGTGTCGGGTTCTCTTGGTCGACGAACCCTTACCGGAGACCTCACTCCTTCCCAATCGGGACACGCCGCCGCTCCGCTTGCTTCGGAACACGCGGTCTACGAGTCGTGCTTGGGCCAGGTGGGGCCCTGATCGGTCCAGATGACACCCTTGTTGCGGCAGAGGCAGAAGGGGTGGCCAATGGGGTCGACGTAGACACGGAAGCCGTAGCCGTCGGGGCCGATGCAGTCCCGCTGCAGGGCCGCGCCGAGGGCCAGGACACGACGCTGTTCGGCCTCGATGTCGTCGACTTCGAAGTCGAGGTGGAACTGCTTGGGGTGCTCGCTGTCGGGCCACTGCGGGGCGCGGTACTCCTCCACCTGGATGAAGGCCAGTTCGATCTCACCGAACTGGATACCGGCCCAGTGCTCGTTGCTGCCCTCCTTGACCGGGCGCCCGGTCACCTCGGAGTAGAAGGCTGCCAGCTTCATCTGTCCGGGCAATCGATGATGAAATCGGTTAGTCGCAGCATTCCGCGATCTTGCCAGAAGATCGAAGAAGCGGGCTTGAGACAGGCGTCAGCGGCAGACTGAGGATGGGCCGGCGCCCGGCAACCCGGCTGGCTGACCTCGCCCGACGCGGGCGGTGCCAGAACGGCACCGGATGGCCGGGGTGAAATGTTGCCTTCCATCGGCATTCGCCAGACTGGACCCGATCGGCGGCCCTAGCGTGGGTGCGTGCGGCGCTGCATGCCGCCGTCCCTTGGGAGGATCCAGTGCCATCGTCCTACGACCCCCAGTACGCTCCGGCCGGCGATGTGGATGCGGCGCTCATGGTGATTGACTCTCGACTCAAAGCGATCCATGAGGGGAAGACGAAGACCGACCCCGAGCAGCGGTTACTGATGGACCAGTTCCTCTCGTCCTTGGGGCCCGGGGGAGCCCATGACCTGCTTGACGGGGCCTGCACGCTCATCTACATGTTCATGACGTGGCTGCGGAAGGCGTACGAGGACCACGACAAGGACGTCATCGAGTACGTGGTGCCCGACCTGGTGGCCACGCTGCGCACGATGTCGAGGAGCGTCCGTCCCGAGGCCGTTCCCACCATGGCCGGGATGGTCATCGCGGCAGGCATCGGCCTGAGCCCCAGCCTGTGGCGCAAGCAGTTCGGGGCTTGGACCAAGGAGGAGATGAACCCCTTGGAGGCCACCGCCTTGCTGCTCGCGGAGCACATCAACCGGCTCACAGGCGACCACGACTACGCCACCCGCCTGGTCACCAACGCTCTCTCTCGCGCTGACCAGGACTGACGTACAGTCTGCAGCCACGTGACCGGAGCCACTTGCGGGGCCACTGCGCCTCGGGGCAGCGGCCCACTCACGTAGGACGATGAGCCGCGCCTGGTCCCGCCTGGAACGCCCGGGTGTTTTCGGCCTTCATGGCACCGCATGGTGTCACTTCCGCCGAGCTCCATCAGGCATATCAGCGGGGTGGGGGATCCCTTGTGGAGAGCGAAGCGCCGAGACGTGCAGAAGAGTTCGATCGAACCTTGACCGGCCGTTGGGACGATTGGGTCGTCAAACTTCGCCCGGTGGCGCCCCGACCAGCAGGGTGTCCATGGGTCCAACTGGCTTCCCCTATTCCGCTTTGACGGGTCAGCGTTTCGGCGGCACCGTAATGGCGGCTGGCACATACGACGGAGCCACTGCTGGCACATACGACGGAGCCACTGGAGGAACCGGCAATTCCCATGACGTCGCAGTGGTCGAGGAGGGCGGGGGCGCTTCTGCGCGAGCGGCCGTCCTCATTCGTGCGGGCGACAGTCGGAAGCAACTCCGGGTTTCTTGGCCCCTTCGTCAGCAGCAACGCGAGCCATTCGGCGCTCGGCACAGCAGACATCTCACGGAATCTGGTTATGACACAACTGAACTCCTCTCCCTTGGCCGGGCGTGAAGACGCCCGCGTCGCCGGGGATCCCTCGGCGGCCCGGGCCGGCCGTCCCGGCTTAGGGTGGTGGCAGGCCCGCTGGGTGGTGCCGTCGGCGCTGGCCGTCGGATACGTCCTCAACGTGCTCTTCCGGCTGTCCCTGGTCACCGACCAGGACCATCCGACGGTCAGCCCGGACGAGCAGATGTACCTGGTGATGGCCAGGATCATGGCCGGCAGACCGACGACCGAGATCCACGGCGACCAGATCATCCCCGGCGGATACTCGCTGCTCATCTCGCCGGCCCTGCGCCTCACCCAGGACCCGGTCCACGCGTACCACCTGATCATGGGCATCAACGCCCTCATCAGCTGCCTGATGCTGCCCCTCTCGTACTGGGCCCTGCGGCGGCTGAACATATCCAGGCCGGTCTCGTACGCCGTCGCGCTTGCCGCGGTGATGCTCCCGACGGTGCTCTTCTACACGCAGTACGCGATGGCCGACACCCCGCTGCCGGTCCTGGTGCTGCTGTGGCTGATCGGTTTGCACGGGCTGCTCTCCGAGGGCAGCGGGCGCCGCAGGACCTGGTTCGGCCTGCTGGCCGGTTTCGCCGCCGGCTACGGCCTGCTCACCCATGACCGTGGCGGCGTGATCATCGCACTGACCGCCGTGCTGCTGCTGGTGGCGTTGGCCTTCGGCTGGGCACCCCGCATGGCCAGTGCGCTGGCGCTGGTCGTGCTGGCGGTGATGTTCGCCGTCAAGAAGCTGATGACCGCCTGGCTGATGTCGCGGATCGACGGTGCCCGCCCGAGCGAAGTCGGCAACGCCGTGTTCGAGACCTTGGCGAACACCCATCTGATGCGCCGCACCTGCATGCGGACCATCGGCCACCTCTGGTACTTCATGACCTCCACGTGGGGGCTGGGCGCGCTGACCCTGGCGGCCTGCGTGTACGCGGTGTTCAGCACGCGCTTCAGCCTCGCCGACCGGGTGAGCGCCTTCCTCCTGGTCGCGCTGCTGGGCGGCATCACACTGGCAGCGGCCGCCGGGCTGCCCGCCGACGGCCGCATCGACACCATCACCTACGCCCGCTACCTCTCGCCGCTCGCCCCCGTGTACATGCTGGTCGCGGTCGCGGCGCTCTACCACGTCCGCGGTCGGAAGAAGATCGTCGCTCTCGGGGCGGCCGCCTGCGGTGTGACGCTGGGGCTCATGGCGGTGCTGGTCCACATGGCGCGCAAGGAGCTTCACACGTCCTATTTCGTCGTCTGGGGCCTGCCGGACGCCACCTTCCTCTCCAGTCTCTGGCCCGCCCAGGACAACTGGGGCAGCTTCCACGCCGGCCGCACCACCGTCATCGCCTTGATCGTCCTCGCCGCCGTCCTGCTGCTGCGACTTCTCGGGGGCAACCACAGGGCGGCGCTCGTCACGGGCGTCATCGGGGTGTGCCTGGCGGTGTTCGCCGCCGTCGGAAGCGTGGCCATCACCGACCACATCACCAAGCCCCGGACCAAAGGGACCCAGAGGCTCGCCGCCGGATTCCTCACGGAAGCCGGCATCCGGCCCGGCGACCGGATCGTCATGGACGACGGCCTCCTCTGGGAGATCCGCGCGACCCTGACCTTCACGGTGCTCGACGGCCGGGTCTGGTCCCGCGCCCTGAACAAGAACGAGACCGTACCGGCCGAGGCCAACATCGCTGCCCTCCCGCTCCCCGACGAGAAGGCTCCGGCCGCCGACAGCTGGCCCGACGCCCCACCCGGCTGGCACGTCGACCGGGATGTCCGGGAGCACCTCTGCGTCATCTGGCGCCGAGGCTAGGGGGTGTCTGACGGAGGTCCGTGGTGAAGGAGCGGTGTCCGGTGCGTGCTCTCGGCGTGCCGGCCGGATGCCCCCGTACTGGACGTACTT